>NZ_DLSO01000159.1:0-12598 GCF_002500165.1 Gordonia sp. UBA7860
ACGATCACCCACCTCGGGGGGACGATGAGCGATCAGCAACTCCCGCGGCACGATACTGGGGCCCGTCGTGGACGCGGTACGCGGTTTACGCGCTGCCCGACCCGACCTCAACGACGCCTTGACCTGCTTTTTCATCTCCCCACGCGGGAACACATACAAAGCCTGATAGATCGCTTCATGACTGATGCGCATGCCCTCATCCTCCGGGAAATCACGCACCAGCCGAGCGCTGATCTGTTGCGGCGACCAGTACTCGTCACCACTGAGTTTGTCCCACACATACGCGCGTAACCGATCATTGTCCTCCAGCTTGCGCAACTTCGGACGCGCCCGCCGACGCTGCGCGCTGCGATGGGCGTAGGCCGCCCCATACGGGCGGTGCACAGCCCGGTTACGCCGCAACTCACGACTGATCGTCGACGGGGAACGCTGCAGATCACGCGCGATCTCGCGGACCCCAAGACCCGCAGCGGTCTTGTGCGCGACCAGATCACGCTCCTGCGCCGACAAATACCGTGACTGCGGACCAGGCCCCTGTTCATCCACTACGCTCGGCCGGGCAACTCGAGGGATCACTCCTCCATGTTTGGCCACCAACCGGTAACCCAACCGAGAAGAGAACCCCGCGCGTCGCGCGGCCAGCGCCGTGGGCATACCCTCCCGCCGCGCCTGCCAAAACTCCCACACTGCCAACGGCGGCATCGACTGACCACGCCTCAACACCCGCATCACACACCCCAATCACTCAGAGTGTTGCCACGTTCCCTTGAACCCGCCCGTCGACTGTGCGCTCGGGACCGTCGACTGTGCGCTGTAGACCGTCGACTGGGCCCTTGCGACCTCCCGACCGATCGCTCGGTCTTGACCTCGTGGTGTGGATGTGCAACTCTGCTCTCAAGAGCGCCCCGACACACATCCGCACCTTCATGTGACCGATTGAGTCAGGCGCACAACTGATTTCGTAGTGGGCAGCGCACCGATGGCGGTGCGCAGTCGGCGCTGGCCAAAACGATGCCACGGAATCGACTCACAGGAGAGGGGCCACGGTGGCCACAGGAACGTCGTCAACATCCGATCGGACATTCGAGGGACGCACCGCCGTCATTTCAGGCGGTAGCCGCGGGATCGGGCTTGCGATTGCGACCGCGCTCGGCGCTCGAGGAGCCAACATCGTGCTGCTGGCCAAGACCGACGCACCGCACCCGAAGCTGCCCGGCACCATCCACACGGCCGTCGAGGAGATCGAGGCGGCGGGCGGCAAGGCGACGGGCGTTGTACGCGATGTGCGCAATGAAGACGACGTCGCGCGTGCTGTCCAGACAGCGGTCGATACCTACGGCGGCGTCGACATCTGCATCAACAACGCGAGCGTGTTGAACCTGACGCCGACAGAAGAACTGCCGATAAGCCGGTTCGATCTCATGCAGCAGGTCAACGTCCGAGGGACCTTCCTGCTCACCCAGAAGTGTCTTCCGTACCTGCGAAAGTCGCCGAATGCGCACGTGCTCACGCTGTCGCCGCCGCTCAACATGAGCGCAGCGTGGCTCGGCAAGCACCCCGGCTACATGCTTGCCAAGTACGGAATGACGCTTGCGGCAATGGGTTTCGCCGCCGAATATGCCGACGCCGCCGTTGCGAGCAACTGCCTGTGGCCGGAATCGACCATCGCAACCGCCGCGGTCCGCAACCTGCTCGGTGGTGACGAAGCCGTCGCGCACTCCCGATCGCCGCAGATCATGGCCGACGCCGCTGTCGCCGTGCTCTCCAAGGACTCCACGCAGACCGGCCGGTGCTACCTCGACGTCGAGGTACTGGCTGAGGACGGTGTCACCGACTTCTCGATCTACGGCGGGCAGGACCCGATCGAGTACGACATCTTCGTCGACCCGCGGTAGCCGTTCTCCCGGATCAGTAGGTGGCCCACTCGCCCTGGGCGTAGCGCAGGATCCGCGGGTCCATGAGGGTCGACGGTGGCATCTCGAGTGGCTGTCGGTCGAGTGGGAACACCGCGGCCGCAGACAGTTCGGCTTCGCTGAGGAAGCGCATCGGCCCCGGAGCGCGCAGGTGGAGCTTCGGGGGCGTGCCCTCATCGGCGAGAAAGAATCCCCAGTCGCCGAACGACGGGACGTCGACGTGGTACGGCGTCACGGCGAGTCCGGCAGAACGCAGCGTCGACCCGATGCACCAGTACGACTTCGGCGCGAAGTACGGTGAGCCGGACTGCACGACGATCCGCCCGCCCGGTGCGGAGTGGGCCTTCACGAGTGAGTAGAACTCGGTCGAATACAGCTTGGCCGTTGCTGATTCGTCTGCGTCGGGCATGTCGACGATGATCACGTCGTACCGCTCGTGCTGCTGTCGCAACCATGTGAAGGCGTCGGCGGTGACGATGTTCGCGCGCGGATCGTTCATGGAGTTGCGGTTCAACTCGAGCATTCGGGAATCAGTGCGTGCGAGGTGAATCATCGCGGGATCGAGTTCGACGAGCGTCGGCCGAACACCGGGGTAGCGCAACACTTCTCGTAGGGCGAGGCCGTCGCCGCCACCGAGGACGAGTACCGACGCAGGCGTCGACCCGCCAACGCTGCTGCGGGCCACCGCGTCGGCCATCGCGGGGTGGACGAGTGCTTCGTGATAGCGGTACTCGTCGCTCGATGCGAACTGCAGGTCCCCGTTCAGATACATCCGCGTATCGCGCCCGGAGCCGATGCGTCGCTCCGTGATCACGATGTCCTGATACTGCGTACGTTCTGCTGCGACGATCGGGTCTCGATACATCGCCTGACGAGCGGTCACCTCAAAACGGTCGGCATAGACCAGCGCGGCAACCAGTACCGCGATCACCGCGACAGCGGCCACACTCAGCACAGCGAACCCGGTGCGCGTCAGCGACTTCCGAAACATCACGAAGACCAGGAAGCAGCCGGCGATGGCGTTGACGAGGCCGACGACGATCGCGCCGCGCAACTGTCCGAACACGGGCAGCAGTACGAACGGGAAGCACAGCCCGCCGATGAGTGCTCCGATGTAGTCGGCGGCGAACAGGTCGGCGACCGCAGAACCTGCCTCCTGCTTGCGAATACGCTGCAATAGCACCATCAGCAGCGGGATCTCCGCGCCGATCAGCAGACCCAACACGAAGGCGACCACCACAAGTGCCTGGGTGTACAGCGAGAGATACGCGAACGCCGCGTACAGCGCCAAGACCGACAGTCCGCCAAGCAGTGCCAGGGTGAGTTCGATGGCTGCGAACGCTGTGACCGCATGCCGCTGCAGGGGTTTGGCCGCGAGCGAGCCGACGCCCATCGCGAAGACCATGACCGCCAGCACGATCGATGCCTGTGTCGCGGTGTTGCCGATCAGGTACGAGCCGAGCGACACCAGCGCCAGCTCGTACACGAGACCGCATGCCGCGCAGACGAATACGACCGCGAGCAATCCGACACGGGCGAACCGTGATCGAGGTGCGACGTCGTCGGCCAGGAGAGTCACAGAATTGCGGCGGCGACGATCACTGCGATGCCGACGTGTGAGATGCCGTGGACCCACACCGCGGGATGGCTTTCCGTCCCGATGACGATCTCGCCGAGCTTGCCCGGAGTGAACAGGTCGATGATGAAGAACGTCGCGCACATCACGGCGAGACCGATCAGTGTGTAGATGACGGTGTACGTCAACCCGACCGCGAGGCGCCCCTCGCTCGCCGCAATCGCAGCGGTGACGATGATCGCGACCGCAATCAGATTGGAGCCGACGAGGATTCCCGCATTACGGTTCCGGTCGATCCACAGCTGATGACGCAGGTTGCCCGGCGTCAGAGCGTCGATGACAGCGAAGGAGATCAGCATCAGCAACACCCCGACACCTGCGTAGGCGGCGGCGTAGTAGGTGTTGGTGAGGATCGCGTGGGCCGAGATCATGTGTGTACTCCCGTGTCTCATGCTTGCTCTGATCGGACTGCTGTGTGCGGGCAGAACGTGCATCCCGCTCTGTGTTTGTGCGCCTTACTTTCCGGTTCCACTGCCACCGCCGCGGTTGGAGCTTCCCGATCCCGAGAAGTCGGGTGTCGGGACCCAATAGCCGCCGACGTAGCTGTGATAGTGGTTGTACCCGGATCGGTAGTCGCGGCTGACCATCACCTTGGTTTTGCCTGTGGCATAAGGGAAAAGGCCGATGAGGTAGCCCGGGTACTGCAGAAACTGTGTATCTGCCACGTTGCCCGCGTTCGCGGAGTCGCCCGCGCGCTGGTCGGTGGGATTCTGCGCGGAGGTGAGTTGCGCGGCCACTGTCGACGGGTCGCCATCGGCGACGTACGCGTCGACGTCGGACTCGTCGAGCGAACTGTCCCGCTGGTAGTGCGACGTCACGTAGGCGCGCGCGTCCCCTGTCGCGGCTCCTCGAAGCGCGCTGACCGCGTACGAGCCGAGCACTACCGCCGCGACCAGCACAATCAACGCGATGATGAAGTTGCGAGCGAAACGGAGCCGTCGGGCAGGGTCGGTGTTTCCGGAGCCGGGTGGTCGTTGACCGTTGGGGTCGGGGCCATTCGGGCCGCCCGGCCCCAAGAAGCCTCCCGGCGGATACGTCATGAGCGCACCGCCAGCGTCCCGCGCTCGAGTCGGCTCGACGTCAGAACCACCTCGCCTGCCTGCGGATACGTGTGCCACGTGCGCCAGATGAGCGCGTCGTCGTCGATGTCGGCGGTCACCGCAGTCACCGCGAGCTCGTTGCCGGGGAATCGTCCGAGTAACGCCGGCAGCCCGGCGCGCGCATGTCCATCGACCTCGGACTCGATCTGTTCGAGCATCTCGGCCATCGCATCGGAGCTGCACTCGATGACGCGCGAGGAGAACACGTAGCCGTCGGCCTGGAAGCTGTCCGGCAGTGCGGTGGTGATGTCGGGGAGGCAGGCGACCGTCTCGCACAGCTCGTGCGCGTCGTCGGTGATGACGATCTGGTGGCTGGCACCGAGCAGCCGGATGGAGAACGTCAGCGACCCGATGGTGTGATCTGCCGTAGCGAGCGGCTCACGCTGGGACGCGGTCAGCGAGAAACCGAGCTGACCGGCCCGAGTGTCGGAGAACGCGACGTCGAGGTCGGTGAACGGGCTCACCGCTGCCCCGGGCCGGGATTCGACGGATAGATGCGGTACTCCGAATGGGCGAGCACCTCGCCGCGTGCGCATTCCCAACCACTGCCGTAGTCCTCGAAGGACAGTCGGTCGTTACCCGCAGCGTAATCGTGGTAGCGCATCCGACCGACCTGGGCGAGGCCCGTCGTTCCGAACGACGTGAACTGCGCCGAACCGGCCTCGTCGTTGGTGTAGCGCCGACCTTCGAGGTCGACGTATGCCGGTCCGGGGGTCAGGGTCACGCCGCTGAGTTCCTGCCAGAGGACCACCTCGAGGTCCGGATCGTCCTCGACCGAGATCCAGGCCTTCCGACCGAGGCCGGTGTCGAGGAAGTTCTCTGCCCACGAGAAGCCGTCCTGCGAGAGCTTCAGCGTGCCACGGACCGCAAACGTCTCTCCGCGGATCTCGACGAGGTCGCCCGGCTTGAGCTGGCGAGGATCGCCGCGGACGGCGTCGTCGTCTGCGCTCGAGAAGGGGTCGCGCGGCTGGTACGTGCGCGAATACAACCCGTCCCGCTCGGCCTGCTCGCGCTTGCGTTTGGTCAAGACGTTGAAGACGAGCACGACGACGATGATCGCCAACAGAGCGATGACGATGATCAGCAGGAATTCCATTGGTCAGAGGATAGTGGGTCGGTCCGGACATTCGGGGCACCGAGTGTCGGTGCCCCGAATGACGTCCAGCCGGACCCGCTGAACCCCGGCTCTACTGAATCTTCGTGTCGATGAACCGGGTCGAGTAGAGGTCGGTCGCGGGGATCTGCGCGGGTAGATCAGATCCGGTCTTGTTCAGCACCGGGATCAGCTGATTGATCGACTCCTGCGCCTTGGCCATGTCGATGCCGCCCCACACGCCCGCGGCGTCCGGGCCGATCACGCCCTTCTCCTTGAGGATCTTGGCCGAATACGACGCCTCGCCCGCGCTGTACGGACTGAACGAGACGTCCTGCGAGACCCAATCGGTGATGGTCTTGTTGATCGCATCGGGTGAGTTCACGTAGTTCTTCCCGGTCTGCTGGATCATCGGGACCAGCTTCTCCAAGCAGGGCGAGAGCTTCTCCATCTTGTCGGGCCGCACACTCACGTTCGACGCGTAGACGTCGTAGCCGGCGTCGCGGACCATCGCGTAGGCGACGGGCTTGTCCCACGACGGTGTCTCATGCTCGTAGGTGTAGGGCTCGGAGTTCACGAACCCCTGCTGCGCGATCGAGGGGTCGCCGACGAATCGCGCTGGCGCGCCGTCGTATCCGGTGTCGAGCTGGCTCTGCTTCAGTAGCCCCTTGGCCACCAGCCACTGCGGAAAGACCTGCTCCTTCGAGACGACGACGGTCGCGTCGGACTTGCCGATGTCGGCGATGGTGCGCCAGTCGGGGTGCTTCTCCGGATCCCACATCAGGATCGACGGGTTGTACTGCAGCAACGGGGTGAGTGCGACGACCCGCTGCTTCGCCGCAGCCGAGACGAGCTGGTCGCCGTGGACGAGCCCGAGGTCGATGTTGTCGTCGGCGTGCATCACCGAGGGAACCGACTGGAAGCCGATCGCGGGGCCTCCCGCTCGCAGGGTGATGTCGACGCCGGTGTCTTTGCCGTCGTACGCGAGCGGGCCGGTGGCCGACTTCTGGTTCGCGTCGACGGTGTAGCCGGGACCCATCAGTCCGATCACGCCCGCCATATCCGACTGTGGCTGCCACTGCAGTTGCACCACAACGTTTTTCGGGCACACGGATGCGAGGTTGTACTCGGCGGGTGCGGGTGGCAGCGACTGCGCTGAACCCGACGACGTCGACGACGAGTCGGTACACCCGGCGAGCGCGGCGACACAGGCGGAGGCGGTTGCCGCGACGACTGCTGCGCGTACTGACAGTCTGCGACGTCGCGAGGTGACGTGAGACGACGAATCTGTGGACACGGTGGAGCTCCTCTTGCGGAAGGGTGAACGAGACCGACGTCGCCGGTCCCTGGAGTGGGTTACATGTAAATGTAGGGGCCCGCGGCGAAACCCGCGAGTCCGCTGCATGTAGCGCCGATGAGCGGATCTCGTGTCGAAAAACGCGTCTGACATGCACTTTGGCGGTACTTTACCTGCGTAGACGGGGTCAAGTCCCAGGCTTCTGTCACATACTGTTTACGTCAGGTCACGTGCCCGCAATGCATGTAACCAACAATCAGAAAACGAATTAAGTCCGACTCTTACATGTAGGCGCTCTCATGTGCCGTGGCTCTGATGGATGTACCCATGAACCTGATCGACACCGTCAACGACGCTGACGCGAGGCATCTCACCAAGGGTGTGATGATCTCGGCGTCGGGCGTATCGAAGCAGTTCGACTCCGGCACAATCGCTCTCGCCTGCGTCGACCTCGACATCGCCCGTGGCGACTTCGTCGCGATCGTCGGACCCTCCGGCTGCGGCAAATCGACGCTCCTGCGCATGGCTGCGGGTCTGGAGGCGCCGACCACCGGAAGCGTCGCACTGGCCACCGATTCGGTCGGTGTGATCTTCCAGGAGCCGACACTGCTGCCGTGGCGTTCCGTGCAGGCCAACGTCGAACTGTGTGCCGAGATCGCGCGCGAGCCACGCTCGGAGCGTCGGGCACGTGCCGCCGCGGCGATCGACGCCGTAGGCCTTGCCGGCTTCGAGAAGCAGCTTCCGCGCACGCTCTCGGGTGGCATGAAGATGCGAGTCTCGTTGGCGCGCATGCTCACCAAGGAACCAGAGGTGATGTTGCTCGACGAGCCGTTCGGCGCGCTCGACGAGATGACGCGCCTCGACATGCAGGCAGAACTGTTGCGGCTCTACGGCGATAGGGGATTCACCGCGCTGTTCATCACCCACTCGATGCCCGAGGCTGTGTTCCTCGCCAACCGCGTGATCGTGATGTCTGCCCGACCGGGCCGGATCGCTGCCGACATCCGCATCGACCTGCCCTATCCCCGTCAACCCGACATCCGCTTCGACCCGGCTTTCACGTCGTACGTCGCCGCGATCTCCGAAACACTCCGAGGTGCCTGATGACCATCACAACGACTGCAATGACACATGATTCGACGTCGAGCACCGCTGTCGCAGCAGCGGCGCCTGCCGCCTCGACCTCGGGAGACGCATCAGGTGGCGGCGCAGCGTCGTCGGCGAGATCTCGAGTGCGCACGGTAGTGCGCATGGTCGTACCTCCCGCGGTGTCGCTCGCCACGGCGATCGGGCTCTGGTACCTGGTCAGCATGGTGATCCTCTCTCCGCAACGGCGATTCCTTCTTCCGCCGCCGCACGAGGTGTTGACCAACTCGCTGCTCGACAAGGCTCACGTCAACCCCATGCTCGACGCGCTCTGGGTCACCGCGAAGGTGAGTCTCGTCGGCTTCCTGTTCGCCGCCGTCATCGGGATCGCCATCGGTGTGTTGATGAGTCGCGGCTCGCTGATGGAACGGGCGATCTACCCGTGGGCCGTTGTGCTGCAGGTGATCCCGGTTCTCGCGATCGTCCCGTTGATCGGTCTGTGGTTCGGGTACGGCATGGTGGCCCGCACCATAGTGTGTGTGATCATCGCCATCTTCCCGATCATCGCCAACACCCACTTCGGACTCACCTCCGTCGACCGTGGCATGCACGAGTTGTTCACGCTGTCGAAGGCCTCGCGCACCCAGCGGTTGCTGAAACTCGAGTTCCCCGCAGCACTTCCGGCGATGATGACCGGATTCCGCACGGCGTCGGGGCTCGTGGTTGTCGGTGCGATCATCGGCGACATGTTCTTCGCGAAAGGCGAACCGGGGATCGGTACGCTGCTCGACGTCTACCGCGCGCGTCTGCAGTCCGACGATCTCATCGCGGCCATCGTGCTCGCGTCACTGTTCGGCATCGCCGTCTTCGCGGTGTTCAGCATGCTCAACGCCGCCGTCGCCCGCCGCCGCTGACCGCCCACTCGTAGCCCGCCAATCGCCACCCGAAGAAGGAAACCCAGACATGTTCACCGTCCCCATCATCGACATCTCGCCCTACGCCGACCCGCAGAGCACGCCCGAACAACGAGCACGGGTTGCGCGTCAACTCGACGAAGCCTCTGCCACCGTCGGATTCATGCAAATCGTCGGACACGGGATCTCCCAGGGCGTCGTCGACGGTCTCACCGAAGCCCTCGATGCGTTCTATGCACTCCCGCTCGACGTGAAGAAGAACTACACGCGGCCGGGTGCCAACCGTGGCTACAGTCCGCCCAAGAGTGAGTCGCTGAGCATGAGCCTCGGTGTGGCAGCGGCGAACCAGATGAACGACTTCTACGAGGCGTTCACAGTCGGGTCTGAGCAATCCTGGTATGCCGCAACAGATCTTCCCGAGTCCAGCTATCCAGACAACACCTGGCCCGACGACGCGGTGGCGAGCTTCCGCCCGGCCGTCGAGGAATGGTTCGCACAGGCGCGTGATGTCTCGCGAATCCTGTTGCGCGCCTTCACCGAAGCACTCGGACTTCCGGACGGTTACTTCGACGCGCTCACCGATCACTCGATCGATGCGTTGAAGATGAACAACTACACGCTGCCGGAAGGTGAGATCGAACTCGCGGGCGAGTTGACGGGAATGGGCGCCCACACCGACTTCGGCATCCTCACCGTGTTGTGGGCCGACCGTGTGCCGGGATTGCAGGTGCTCGATAGGGACGGCACCTGGCACGACGTACAGCCCGAGCCCGGCGCGCTCATCGTGAACCTCGGCGACGCGATGGCCCGCTGGACCAACGATCGCTGGATGTCGACCATTCATCGGGTCGATCCGCCCGTCGTCGACGGGAAGATCATCCGACGACGTTCCGCGGCCTTCTTCTTCGACGGCAACTTCGACGCCGTCATCGAAACACTGCCCGGCTGCTCGCGCACAGACCAGCCCGGATACCCGCCGATCACCGTCGCCGACAACATCAACGCCAAGCTGGCCGGAATGAAGCAGGGGGTGGCGCCCAAGGCCGTCGACCGGGAGGCGCAGCGTCTGACGTCGGCGCGCGCGGCGCGGTAGGGCGTTACGCTCGATGACCGTGACGGTTGGAGGCGGTGAGGGCGCATTGCTGACTCAGTCTGTGGTGCGCCGACTGCGCGACGAGATCTTCGCCGGTCAGATGGCCCCGGGCACCCCACTGAGCGTGCCGGGCCTCGCCGCGCGTCTGGAGGTGTCGCGCAGCCCAGTCCGCGAGGCGGTGCAGCAGCTCGTCGTCGAAGGTCTTGCCGAATACACCCCGCGGGTCGGCGCCAAGGTGGCCGCGCTCGACGAGACGAGTCTGCGCCACGTCTTCGAGGTCCGCGAGGTGCTCGACGGTCTCGCTGCCCGGCAGGCCGTCGAACGGGTCACCTACGCCGAGATCGACGACCTGTGGGAGCAGGTGCGCACCCAGGAGTCCCTGCTCGCCGAGGCAGCAGATCACCATCGCGACTCTCAGCTCGACCTCGACTTCCACACCGCGGTGCGGTCCTTGTCGGGCAACAAACCGCTGTGCGACGCGTTGTTCAAACTCGACACCCAGTCGCACCTCTACCGCTCCGACATGTGGCAGCACGACGTGAACCGACGTCTCGCGGTGGCCGAGCACCATCGAATCGTCAGCGCGCTGGAGGCGGGCGACGCCGCGGGAGCGCAGACCGCGGCGCAGGCACACGCCGCCGGGGTCTTGGTTCGGTTGCTCAGATCGTGACGGGGACGGGCGCGACGGGGACGGGCGAGCTCACCGAGCTGCCGCCGAGCCGGTGGAGCGCGTATCCCGACACGCTCGCCGACGTGATGCCGTGGATCGGGCGGTGCCTCGGCGTCGACCCTGTCAGCGGTGATGAGCCGGGAGCGAGCGAGCGCACTCGCCTTCCCGAACTCGACGCGGCGTCGGTGGTGCTCCTGCTCGTCGACGGCCTCGGTGAACGACAGCTCGCCGCCCACGCACACCTCGCACCGACACTCACCGGATTGGGTGGCACCGTGCTGCGCGCGGGCTTCCCGTCGACAACGGCGACGTCGATCACCAGCCTGATGCGCGGCGAACCAGCAAGCGGGCACGGGATCATCGGCTACAGCTTCGTGCCGGACGACGCGGCGCGCAGCCACGGACCGGCCCGCACGCTGAACATGCTGCGCTGGACACTCGACAGCGCCGACGGCCCCTCTGCCTACGACGTCTATCCGCCCACCACGCTGTGTTCGGGTGAGGGCGTGATCGGGGCGCTCGAGCGGTCGGGGATACGCGTATTTCAGGTGATGCCCGGCGAGTTCAAGGACACGGGCTTCACCACCGTCGCCTCCGGTACCGCAGGCAGGCACCTGCCCGCCAAGGCCCCGGCCGAGATTCGCGCGGGCATTACCACCGCGCTGACCCGGACGCTGCCCCGCTCACACCGGCCGCGAGTGGTCTACGCCTACCTCGCCGACCTCGACACCGCCGGTCACATCTACGGTCCCGGCTCCGACCCCTGGTGCGACGCACTGCGCACCGTCGACTCCCTCGTTGCCGACATCCTCGCCGACCTTCCGTCCGACGCCAGGCTCGTCGTGACCGGCGATCACGGGATGCTGCGCGCGGGAAAGACAATCGACCTCGACGCCGAGCCCGCGTTGTCGTCGGGCGTCGCACGAGTAGCGGGCGAGGCGCGGGTGCGGCAGGTCTACGCGATCGACGGGGCCGTCGACGACGTCGCGGATACCTGGCGCGATCTTCTGGGCGACGACGCGCACATCGCGCCACGCGAACAGGTTCTCGCCGAACACTGGTACGGACCCCGCGCCACCGATCACGCGGCTGCGCGCATCGGCGACCTCGTCGTCGTGGCGAAAGACCGCACGGTGCTCACCCGACCGGCCGCCGAGCCGGGGGAGTCGCGCATGCTCGGACACCACGGGGGCTGGACTGCCGACGAACTGCTCGTGCCGCTGCTGATCGGCAACGATTCCGCGAACCACTCCTCGAGCGCCGGCTCACCGTCGACCTTGCACTCACCGGGGTCGAGTGCTAAAACGGACGTTGGCACTCACGGATCGTGAGTGCTAGGTCGGGACGGTGAGATCGGTACCGAATGACACACCGGTCGTCCGTCGCGGGCACCGAGTCCGGCCATACAAACCTAGTGTCACCCCCTATCGGAGGATCACTTACCCATGGCCAAGCAAATCGCGTTCGATGAAGAGGCCCGTCGCGGCCTCGAGCGGGGTCTCAACACCCTCGCCGACGCAGTCAAGGTGACGTTGGGACCCAAGGGTCGCAACGTCGTTCTGGAGAAGAAGTGGGGCGCCCCCACGATCACCAACGATGGTGTGTCCATCGCCAAGGAGATCGAGCTCGAGGACCCCTACGAGAAGATCGGTGCCGAGCTCGTCAAGGAGGTCGCCAAGAAGACTGACGACGTCGCTGGCGACGGCACCACCACCGCAACCGTTCTGGCTCAGGCACTCGTGCGCGAGGGTCTGCGCAACGTGGCCGCAGGCGCCAACCCGATGGGCCTCAAGCGC
>NZ_DLSO01000162.1:0-28930 GCF_002500165.1 Gordonia sp. UBA7860
GTGATCTCGACAGGCTCGATCAGCGGGTTGGGGCTCGATCAGCGGGTGGGCTCCGACCAGCGGGCCGGGCCCGACTGCGAAACGGCAGCCCCCGCTGGTCGAGCGGGCGCGAGCGCAGCGAGCACCCGAGTCGAGACCACTGCGCGTCGCAAACGTTAGTCGGCGGGGGTGACCCTGCCCGGATAGGTTGCGGTGCGTGCCGCGTGGACGGGGCAATAGTGCATCGACTTGCCGCGTTCGGATTCTGGCGGCAGGTTGCGCGACGGCGTCTCGACGAGCGGTGCGTCGGCGGCAACGCGCCCGTTCACGCGGTCCCACGCATCGCGTGCGCGGGGGTGTCGCCACGGCCGCCGGGGCAGCAACCGATGGAACACGAGGTTGTAGGTCTTGCCGAGGAGACGGAACAGCCTCTCGTCCCGGTCGGTCCAGGGGAGTGCCATCATCTCGCGGATCGGTTCGTCGTAGAACCCCGTGGTGAGCCAGATGAAGTTGCGGGCTACCACAGGGGCGATGACTCGACGCCAGAGTGCCGTCGGGATGAACGAGAGATAGGGGGGTGGGGGGAGCGTCGAAATGTCGAGGACCGTGCGCACCGACTCGTGGTCGCGAAGTACATTGCGGCACATGTGGTCCCAGTATTCGAGGAAGTCTTCGTAGGTGTCGGGTACCGGGCGCATGCTCACGCCGTACATGGCGTACCAGTTCTTCGATTCTTCGAAGAGTTGTCGCTTCTGGTCTTCGGTCAACCACGGACCGAACCTCTCGCAGAGGCGCACGTTCCCGTACCAGAAGGTGGCATGCGCCCAATAGAAGACGTCGGGGTCGAGGGCGTGATATCGCGAACCGTCGGGCATGGTGCCCTTGATCTCGCGGTGATAGTCGCGCACTTCTTTGCCAGTCTCGAAGCCCCAGTACTCGTCGAAGACCACGCCGCCGATCGGATACAGCGACCGCATGAGGCGTTGCCAGCGTTCGCCGAAGAAGTCGGAGTGATCCCAGACGGCCTGCCCGAGCTTGGGGTGCATGTTCTGAATCGACCCGGCCCACAGCCCCTGGATCATCCCGGTCCAGGTTCCCCACACCTGCCACGTCAGAGAGTCGGGACCCAGAGGCGGGTATTCGACATGCGGGTAGTCGGCACGACGTGGAGTGTCGGGCGTCGCAGCCTCACGCTCGGTGGCGCCGGACGATTCGGTCGACGAGCTCGACGGGTTGGCTGTGACGTGCGTCATGAGACGAAACCCTAGGTGCGTCTCACGACGCTGTCAACGCTGCGCGGCGGTGATCAGCTGGGCTGAAAGCTGACGCGCATGCCTGCGACAAGTTGCGCCGCAGCCGAGACCGACGCTGCCGACAGCACGCCGACGACCGGATATCCGCCGGTCACGGGGTGATCGGCGAGGAAGATCACCGGCTCGCCGGCAGGCGGAACCTGCACCGAGCCGTGGGCCACGCCCTCGGACGGCATCTCGGGAAGGTCGGCGCGGTGTGTCAGGGTTGGTGCGGTGTCGCCGTCGCAACGTCGCAGGCGCACCCCGACACGGTTGCTCGCGGGCGTGACCTCCCACGTGCCTTCGAAGAGGTCGTCCGGCTCGGCGAGGCGATCAGCGCGTGGCCCGGGAAACGTGATGAGCTCGACGACGCCGGGGCGTCGAGTGTCGGTCGGGGCATGCAGGGTTGCGGGCCACGTGTGGTGTGCATCTCCGATCTCGAGCTCATCGCCTTGCGTCAGCGGAGCCGGTCCTGTTCCGGACAGCGTGTCGGTCGACCGTGATCCGAGAGACGGCTCGACGTCGAATCCACCTCGCGCTGCAATGTAGTTGCGGCATCCCGATACCGGTGTCCCGACCTCGACATTTGCGCCGGCATGCGCCACGACCGCCGAATTGGTCCCGACGGCAACACCGTTGACCGAGACCGAAGCGTCGGCTCCCGTGACGGCCACGAGTGTGTCTGTGTCACAACGGAACACGAGGCCGCCGAGTGTGGTTTCGATCGTTGCGGCATCCTCGGAGTTGCCGACGAGGCGATTGGCAAGTGTCATCGCGACTCGATCTGCGGCACCCGATCTCGGCACTCCGAGGTGTTGGTAGCCGGGCCGTCCGAGATCCTGGATCGTCGCCAACGGCCCGGTGGCGATCACCGCGACGCGAGTCACCGGTTCTCCGTGTCGTCGTCAGGTCGGGTGGCAAGGTCTCGGGGGACGCCGGCGTCGACGAATCGGACGCGGGTACCGGGTGCGAGTATGGCAGGCGGGTCGTCGTGTTCGTTCCAGAGGCTGATTCTGGTGCGCCCCAGCAGGTTCCAGCCTCCGGGACTATCGCGTGGGTACACCGCGCTGTATCCGGCGGCGATCGCCACCGACCCGGCCGGCACGCGGGTACGGGCGTGTGGCCGTCGGGGAAGGTTCAGCAGTCCGGCGAGCGCGGTGTCGGCGGCGTCTGATGCGGGCACCAGATAGCCGAAACCCGGTGCGAAACCCATGAACTGGACGACCCATTCAGTGCCCCGGTGTGCCGCGATCACTGCGTCGACACTAACGTCGAGTGCGCCGGCGACGGCGTCGAGGTCGTCGCCGTTGTAGTGAACCGGTATCTCGACGGGTGATGGCGTCGAATCCGCAACATCGGCGCCGGTGGTCGCGAACCGCAGCGCGCGATGAATTCCGAGGACATCCACGCCGCCACTCGTCTTGCCCTGCACCAGAATTGACGACGCACTGGGCACCACGTCCTCGGTGGCCACGAGGCGACCGTCGGCAATCGCGGCCCGCAATGCGATCGCCGACTCGAGCACCGCGCGTGCCGGGTCATCGGCGTCGGCGAAGTCGAGAAGCACCGCATCGGGGCCGGCGGGTAACTCCTGCATACCGATCGAATCTACCGTCGACGGCCCCGTCCGGATGGCACACTGGGCGCGTGACACGCATGGGAGCGGATCGGTGAGAGAGATCGTCGTCTGCGGTGAGGCGCTTGTCGACGTGGTGTCCACAGCGGCGCCTGGCCCCGATCCGTCGCACCTTCCGCCGTTGCAGCCGGCACTGGGCGGTGGACCGTTCAACGTCGCGATCACCCTTGGCAGGCTCGGTAGTGCCGTCTCGTTCTGCTCCGCGGTCTCCACCGACACCTACGGCGACGCCATCGTGGCTGCTCTGAGTGCCGGGGGTGTCGGCACCACACTGGTCCAACGTCGCTCCGAACCCACGTCGCTCGCTCTGGCGACGATCGGCTCCGACGGCGCCGCGCACTACTCCTTCTACGTGGAGGGCACTGCCGACCGCCTGGTCTCCGAGCCCGGCGACTTCGCCGCGACCGTCTCCGCCGTGTGCTTCGGAACGTTGTCCATGGTCCTCGAGCCGGGTGCGAGCGTCTACGAGCTGGTGATGCGTCGAGCTCACGACGCCGGGCGTCTCGTCGCATTCGACCCGAACATCCGACCGTCCGTGATCGACGAACCCGACGTCTACCGTCGACGATTCTTGGACTGGATACCCATGATCGACGTCCTCAAACTGTCCGACGAAGACGTCGACTGGCTCGGCGACGGTGCCGACGGCTCGTCGGTCGACGACTGGCTTCGCGAGGGCGCGGGGGCCGTCGTGATCACCCACGGAGCCGACGGAATCTCCGTTCGCACACGCGAATTCACCGTGCTGGCACAGGCTCCGGAGACAACCGTCGTCGACACGATCGGGGCGGGCGACAGTGTGCTCGGAGGGTTGCTCCATTTCTTCGACGAGTCGGGCGATTTGTCCGCATCCGCAGTGCGGTCGCGCGACGCCGATTACTGGCTGCGGGCCGCGGACTACGCGGCACGAGTCGCCGCGGTGACCGTTTCGCGTCCCGGAGCCGACCCTCCGTGGGCGAGCGAGCTCGATGCTCCGTGATCGAGGCGCAGGTCAGGCGGTATTCGGCTACGTTTGACCAACGTCAATGCACCCTCCGTAGGCGCGCATGTCGATAACCGACTACGTTTAGTAACGGAGAGTCCGACTCACAGTGCGTCACATGTACCTGTGGGTCTCATACCTGAGTAAAGGGGTTTTGGAGTGTCCGCTGAAACAGCTCCCGCCGACTCGGCATCGGATACCGCCTCGTCGACGTTTACTTACCCCGGTGGGCAGCTCGAGCTTCCCATTCTGAAGGCCACCGCGGGCAGTGATTCGGTTGCGTTGGGCAAGTTCCTCGCAGAAACCAATCTCACGACGTTCGACGGCGGCTTTGTCAACACCGCAGCCTGCAAATCCGCGATCACCTATATCGACGGAGACGCAGGCATTCTGCGCTACCGGGGTATCCCGATCGACCAACTGGCAGAGAAGTCGACCTTCATCGAGGTCAGCTACCTGCTGATCTACGGCGAATTGCCGACTCCGAGCCAGCTCGACGAGTTCAACAACAAGATCCAGCGGCACACCCTGCTGCACGAGGATCTCAAGCGATTCTTCGACGGCTTCCCGCGCAACGCACACCCGATGCCGGTGCTGTCGAGCGCAGTGAACGCACTGAGTGCCTACTACCAGGACTCGCTCGATCCCAAGGACCCCGAGCAGGTCGAACTGTCGACGATCCGTCTGCTCGCCAAGCTGCCGACGATCGCCGCCTACGCCTACAAGAAGTCGGCGGGTCAGCCGTTCCTCTACCCCGACAACTCGCTGTCGCTGGTCGAGAACTTCCTGCGCATGACCTTCGGCTTCCCCGCCGAGCCCTATGTGGTCAACCCCGAGGTCGCCAAGGCCCTCGACATGCTGTTCATCCTGCACGCCGACCACGAGCAGAACTGCTCGACGTCGACGGTGCGTTTGGTCGGTTCGTCGCAGGCCAACCTCTTCACGTCCATCTCGGGCGGCATCAACGCACTCTGGGGCCCGCTGCACGGCGGCGCCAATCAGGCCGTGCTCGAGATGCTCGAAGACATCAAGGCTTCCGGTGGCGACACCAAGGCGTTCATGACCAAGGTCAAGAACAAGGAAGACGGTGTGAAGCTCATGGGCTTCGGACACCGCGTCTACAAGAACTACGATCCGCGCGCAGCGATCGTGAAGAAGACCGCCGACACGATCCTCGAATCGCTCGGCGTCCAGGACGATCTGCTCGACATCGCCAAGGGACTCGAAGAAGTCGCCCTCAACGACGACTACTTCATCTCGCGCAAGCTCTACCCGAACGTCGACTTCTACACCGGCGTCATCTACCGGGCCATGGGCTTCCCGACCCGCATGTTCACGGTGCTCTTCGCACTCGGACGTCTGCCGGGGTGGATCGCGCACTGGCGTGAGATGAACACAGATCCCGCGACCAAGATCGGCCGACCGCGTCAGCTCTACACCGGTTACCCCGAGCGTGATTACGTCACGATGGGCGACCGCTGAGTTCGTCGCTTCGACCTGACCACCCGACGACTCAAAGGAGAGTCCCGTGACCAGCACCGAGAAGCCAGAAGTCGAGTTCCAAGAGGGTCCCGCTCCTAGTGAGCTGGTGATCGCAGACATCATCGTCGGCGACGGCGACGAGGCAAAGCCGAGCGACGTCGTCGACGTGCATTACGTCGGCGTCGACTTCGAGTCGGGCGAAGAGTTCGACTCGTCGTGGGACCGTGGTCAGTCGGCCAACTTCCCGCTCGATCGGCTCATCCCGGGCTGGCAGCAGGGAATCCCGGGCATGAAGGTCGGCGGTCGCCGTCGCCTCACCGTGCCACCCGCGCTGGCCTATGGGCCGGAGGGTGCGGGTCACCGGTTGTCCGGACGGACTCTGGTCTTCGTCATCGACCTGCTGGGTGTGGGCTAGATCGCCTCGCAACGCAACAACGCCGGTGCATCGGACGTCGATGCGCCGGCGTTGTGCTGGCTACGTCGTGATCTGCGGCTAGGGGATCTCCCCGCGCTGGGCGAAGCGATCGGCGACGGCAATCGCGAGGTTCTCGTCTGCTTCGTGCTTGACCCGCGTCTCGAATCCTCTTCAGGCGAGCGACGACTCGCCTTTCTCTACGACTCGCTACGCGAGATCGACGCCAAGCTCGACGGCAAGCTCCTCGTCGTACGTGGCCGACCCGACGAGGAGATCCCGCGACTGGTCGACGCCGTCGGCGCGGGTTCGGTGCATGTGAGCGAGGACTTCTCGCCGTTCGGGCGGCGTCGAGACGATGCCGTCGTCACTGCACTCCAAGAATCTGGCGCGACGTGGCAACCCGTCGGCTCGCCCTACCTTGTCTCGCCGGGGAGGGTGACGAAGTCCGACGGCACACCGTACAAGGTCTTCACGCCGTTCTTCCGAGCATGGCGCGACCACGGTTGGCGCGCGCCGGCAAAGACCGAAGCGCCGTCGAACATCCTGAATCCCAGCGACATTCACCCCTCCGGGCGAATCAGGATTCCGGCGGCACCCACGACGCTGGACCTGCCTGCCGGTGAAGACGCGGCTCTCGAGCGGTGGCGCACCTTTGTTGACGACGACCTGTCGGGCTACGACTCCGACAGGGACAGGCCAGATCTCGATGCGTCGAGCAGGATGTCGGCATATCTGAAGTTCGGCAATATCCACCCGCGCACAATGGCCGCCGACCTCGGTAGGTCGCAGTCGGCGCAGGCGTATCTGCGGGAGCTGGCATTCCGCGACTTCTACGCCGACGTGCTCTACAACTGGCCAAAGAGCCTCTGGCACAACTGGAATGACCAGTTCGACGACATCAGACTCGACACCGGAAAGTCTGCAGAGAAGCACTTCGACGCATGGCGTGAGGGGCGAACCGGCTTCCCGCTCGTTGACGCGGGGATGCGCCAACTGAGCGAAACAGGATTCATGCACAACCGGGTGCGCATGATTGCTGCGTCGTTTCTGGTGAAAGATCTGCACCTGCCGTGGTGGTGGGGTGCGAAGTGGTTCCTCGACCAACTCACCGACGGCGACATGGCGTCGAATCAGCACGGTTGGCAGTGGGCTGCGGGCACGGGAACCGATGCGGCACCCTACTTTCGGGTGTTCAACCCGGAGACGCAGGCCAAGAAGTTCGATCCCGACAGCGAATACATCCGACGCTGGATTCCCGAATTCGGCACCGACGATTATCCGGAACCGATCGTCGATCACAAAGCCGAACGCGAAGAGGCACTTCGACGCTTCGGCGAGCTCTGAGACGCCGAAACCCTCGGTGGCGCAAGACGATCCCCGCTCACGAGCGAACCCGCGTTCTTGACGCGCGAGAGCAGCGGGAGCAGTTCGTACGAGGTGATCCCGTCGAGGCGCCCGAGGACATCGGTGACAAACGAGTACAGCTCGTCGGTGTCGTGCACCATGACGCTGGCCGACAGGTTGGCCGGACCGGTGACGGCGACCGCGAACGGAACGTCGGGGTGTGACGCCAATGCCTCGCCCACCGAAGCCAGATGTCCGGGCTGAACCGTCAGCCAGATCGCGACGGCGTCCCGTCCCATCGCGGCAGCGGCAAGATCGACGTCGAAATAGGCGATACCCGACCAGACGAGTTGTTCGACGCGTCGGGTGACCTTGCCGGGCGTCGAACCCACTGCTCGCGCGAGGTCGGTGTACGACGTGCGGCCGTCGCGGGTCAGTATGTCGATAATCGCGCGATCGGTGCGATCGATGGTCGTCGACGACGCCCCGCCCGCGGGTCCGCGTGGAATCCTCGTCGCGGCAAGCGCATCCGCTTCCGATCGTGAGAGTGCATCGTGCCAGCCCTCCCAATCCGTTGGTGCACCACCGACATACGTGTGCAGCACAGCAGCGGGTCGCACATCGAGGACGGGTGCGGCCTTGGGAAGTGTGCGGGTTAGTAGTTCCGTTCCGCCGTACGGTTGCGCAGCGCGCAGGTTGAAGACGATCTCCCAGCCCGCTTCGTAGATCGACACCCACGAGACGTCGTCCCGTGCCGCGAGTGCTGCGGCGATGGCGTCGGCTCCTTCCGGGCGACACCGTACCCGCACGAGCCACGTCGAATTGCCCAGCGCGCGTGGATCGGTCGCCATGGTGACCCGCAACAGACCGTCGCGGCGTAGGCGCCGGTAGCGTCGGGCGATCGTCTGTTCGGCCACACCCAGGACATCGGCGATCTCGCGGAACGACGCCCGCGGCGACAGTTGGATCGCGCGAGCGATTCTCGTGTCGAGGCTGTCCAGAATGGAGGATTCCGGCGATGTCGTGGCTCCCATGTCCATGATTTTACGTAGTTGGGGTTTCCTGGCGACTGGCCGGCGATGCGAGATCACACTTGTGTCATGCGGCCTGACGTGCGCTGATGCACGGATTTCGGGCGAACTTCTCGAAAGGGACTCAACTCATGGAACGTAAATGGTGGACGCTTGTCGTCGTCTGCGCAGCGACTTTCATGTTGCTGCTCGACGTGACGATCGTCGTCGTCGCTCTCCCTGACATCAAGACGGCACTCGGCGCGAGTTTCAGTCAGTTGCAGTGGGTCACCGACGCGTATGCGCTCGCTCTGGCGTCCTTGCTGACGTCGGGGTCGATCGCCGACAGGTTCGGTAGACGGCGGATCTTCTCGATCGGACTGGTGATCTTCACAGTCGGCTCGCTGCTCTGCGGCGTCGCCCAGGATCCGGTCATGCTGATCATCTCCCGCGCACTGCAGGGCATCGGTGGTGCGGCACTGTTCTCGACGTCGCTCGCGCTGCTGGCGTCGACCTTCCACGGTCGCGAGCGCGGCGTCGCGTTCGGTGCGTGGGGAGCGGTCACGGGTGTGTCGACGGCTCTCGGCCCCATCCTCGGCGGCGTGCTGACCACCGGCGTCAGTTGGCGGGCCATCTTCCTGGTCAACCTGCCCATCGGTATCGTCGCGCTGCTCATCACCTGGAAGATGGTCGACGAGTCGCGCTCGCCCCATGCACGTCGGATCGACTGGCCCGGTGTCATCGCGTTCACCGCGGGACTCGTCGCGCTGGTGTACGGCTTCACCGAAGCGGGGCAGCGTTCGTGGGGCGACGGCGTCGTGGTCGGCTCGTTCATCGCCGCCGTGGTGCTGTTGGTGGTATTCGTCGTCATCGAGTTGCGGGTCGACGAGCCGATGTTCGACCTCTCGCTGCTGCGTATCCCGACCTTCACCGGCGGACTGATCGCCGCATTCGCCATGAACGGCTCACTGTTCGCGATGCTGCTGTACGTGGTGCTCTACCTGCAGGACGGACTCGAGTACTCCGCACTGCAGACCGGTCTGCGTCTGCTCGTGATGTCCGGCTGCACGATGGTGAGCGCCACGATCGCCGGTCGACTGTCGGAGAAGGTGCCGGTGCGTTGGCTGATCGGGCCCGGCCTGATCATCGTCGGCGTCGGACTGTTCGTGATGGCCGGACTCGACCAGAACTCGTCGTGGACGCATCTGATCCCGGGACTGATCGTCGCCGGTATCGGCAGCGGACTGGTCAACCCACCGCTCGCCGCGACCGCCGTCGGCGTTGTCGATGTGCACCGCTCCGGTATGGCGTCGGGCATCAACACCACGTTCCGCCAGATCGGCATCGCCGTCGGCATCGCGGTCTACGGCACCGCCTTCAGCTCGAAGCTGAGCTCGTCGTTTCGCGAGAACCCCGCCGGCGGCAAGCACGCCGCCTACGCCGACGCCCTCAACACGTTGTTCTGGATCAGCGGCGCTGTCGCCGTTGTTGGCGGCCTTGCCGCGCTGGTGCTGATCCGCAGCCGCGACTTCGTGCCGCACGGCCCTGCCCCGACTACCGAGGGCGGCGACACGTCGAGCGAGGGCGCCGAGGTGTCGGCCCCGGCCTGAGGTCGCACGAGGTGGGGCGGCGTGCGCGGCCTCACCCGGCCGGCAGAAACCCGGGGAAGAGATCTTTCCCGGGTTTCGTGCCTTTGCTCGTGTTGTTTCTCGAGGAGAGGTCGGTTTCTCGGGGAAAGTTCTCTTCCCCTAGTTTCTGCGGGCGGGGGTGTTGGGTTGGTGGTGTTCGTCCCCGGGTATCTGCGGGTGGGGGTGTGGTGCTGGTCCTCGGCGTCGAGCCTCTCAGCTGGGCAGAAACCCGCGGAAGGGTTCTTTCCGCGGGTTTCGTGTCTTTGCTCGTGTTGTTTCTCGAGGAGAGGTCAGTTTCTGACGGAAAGACCCCTTCCCCTGGTTTCTGCGCGGGCCGGGACTCTGCGCGGCCGGGGCCCGAGGCCCGGGGTGCTCGGCCCCGGGCGCCGACGCCAACCCCGCCCCTAGCGCGCCATCGAGAGCACTTCGGACCACTTGACGCGGCTGCCGGTGCGCAGGATCGAGCGCTGGTAGATGCGCGCGGCGAACCAGGTCGCGGCGGCGCAGGCCAGAATCATCAGGATCAGCGTGACCACGATCTGCATGGCGTTGGTGTCGCCGGTGGCGATCCGGATCGGCATCAGTACGGCCGAGAACGGCGGAATCCACGTCAACACTTCGATGAACGTCGACTGCAGCGACTGCACGCCGAAGATCCCCGCGTACATCACGGCCATCGACAGCACGGTGAGCGGCATGATCGTCGAACCAAGTTCTTCCTGGCGCGAAACCAGTGCTCCCGCAGCGGCATACAGCGTCGCGAAGAACAGGTATCCGAGTAGGAACCACACCAGCACCGCGAGGAACATCCAGATCGCGGTACCGGCGATCGTCAACATCCCGGTGGCGATCCCCGCGATCAGAGCGGTCAGGCCGAGTATCACCACCTGCCCGAGTGCGACAGCACCGATCCCCAGGATCTTGCCCCACATCAGGTGCAGCGGCTTGACCGTCGCCAACAGCAGCTCGACGATCCGCGACGTCTTCTCTTCCACAACACCCACGGCAATCATGTTGCCGCCCAACATGATCGCTGTGATGAGTAGAATCGCACCGACGAGCGCGATCACGATCCGCTGCGCCTTGTCCGGCTTGTCCGGGGTGGTTTGGACGGTGGTGATCGTCGGTGCAGGCAGCGCTGCCGCGTCGACACCGCGGGCAGCGAGACCCTGTGCCAACTCGTGCTGCTGGATCGAGCCGCGCAACACGCCCGACAGCGAGTCCGACAACCCCGTCTTGCTGACGATCGCATACGACTCACCGGAACCCCGCACCACCGCAGCATCGAGATCACCAGATTCGACGCTGCTGCGCGCCTGCGATAACGCATCCGGACCAGAAGCGATTGATACGACGGTGATCGGCGTGCCGCTGGCCTCGCCCACCTGGCCGATCGTCGTCGACAGCGAACTGTCGCCCGCGATGCCGACACGCTCCGGGTCGGTTCCGCCACCGGAGATCGCCTTCCAGACGATCAGCCCGCCGACGATTACGAGCATCAACACGACGGTGCTGACGATGAAGGATCGCGTCTTGGCACGCGTGGCGATTTCGCGTTGTGCCACAAGGCGAATCGACTGCAGCGCACTCGCGCCGGTGGACGTTGTGTTGCCAGTGGAATTGTGGGAGGTCATGCCGTCACCACCTCTCGGAAGAGTTCGGTCAGGTCGGGTGTTGTCCGCGCGAAGCGGTGTACCGGCCCGTGTGTCAATGCGCGATTGAGTACTGCCTGGTCGTCGAGCGTCGTCGGGTCGACGCGCAGCCGCGCACCGCCCGGCTGGTATTCGGCCTCCAGCACTCCCGGGCAGTCGTCGGCCCAGCGCGTCGTCGACTCAGGACCGTCGACCTCGAGGATCACGCCAGCACGCGTCCGGAGATCGTCGACGGCGCCGAGCGCACGCATTCTGCCCTTGACGACGATGCCGACCCGATCACACAATCGCTGCACCAGATCGAGCTGATGCGACGAGAAGATCACCGGAATGCCTTCGGCCGCTTTCTCTTTCAGAACATCACTCATCACGTCGACGGCCACCGGGTCGAGGCCCGAGAACGGCTCGTCGAGGACGAGTACGTCCGGATCGTGGACCAGCGCCGCGGCGAGCTGTACGCGTTGCTGGTTGCCGAGCGAGAGGTCGGCGACGTTGTCGTCGTATCGTTCGTCGACGCCGAGTCGCTGGGTCCAGCGCCGTGCACTCTCGGTGGCCTGGTCGGCACTCATTCCGTGAAGACGCGCGAGGAACACCAGCTGCTCGCCGACCTTCATCTTGGGATAGAGCCCACGCTCCTCCGGCATGTACCCGATTCGACGCCGCGTGCTGAGGTCGATGGGTGCGTCACCGAGCGTCACCCGACCCGAATCCGGTTCGAGCACACCGAGAATGATGCGCATCGTCGTCGACTTGCCTGCGCCGTTACTGCCGACGAAGCCGAAGATCTCTCCGGGTGCGACGGTGAATGTCATGTCATCAAGGGCGACGACGTCGCCATACCGTTTGGATAGTCCGTCAACGGTGAGGGATTCAGGCATGATCTTCCTCCTCGTAGGTTGCGAAATCTTCGGGGTCGGCGTCGTCGCTCCACCACGCGGTCAGCATGGTTGGCACGAGGGCGCCGGTCAGCACGAGGCTGATGAGCAAAATGGCGGTGCCGTAGACCAGCTGGCCGTGTACCTGCTCTCGGGTGCCCAGGACGATCAGGATGATGTACGGGATGAACATCAGCGAGAAGAGGGCGATGAATCCCACTGATCGGGCCGAGTTACGTTGCGCGAGTTGGATTTCGTCGAGCGCGGTGACCGGGGTTTCGGCGATGGAGCCGGTCACGATCCGCAGCAGATACTGCACGACGAACGCGCCGACGATGGCAATGATGAACGGGATGAAGAACGCGTAGGTGAAGAATGCCACCACCGCGCTGGCCAAGAGCACGACCAGCACCACGATCTCCGCAAGGACGATCCGTCGCGCGGCTCGACGATTGCGCCAGCTCATCAGCTTGCCTGCATGACGTTGGTTGAAGCGAACATGGCGTTGACCACGCCACTCGTCGTAGCGACGCCACAGCTCGGGCGTCGCTTCGGCCGGGATGGCCGAGTTGGGATCCCTCATTGTGCTTCCTCCGTGGTGGACGACGGTTGCGGTGAGTGTGTTTCGTCGACGCGGATGGCGCGTCGGGGGTAGAGCTCGGCCGACATCGCCGAGAACTCGGTGCGACTGAACACCGCTTCTACGGGGAGGTCGAAGACGTCGCAGATGCGAAACGCGAGGTCGAGGCTCGGGTAGTTGTCGCCCCGCTCGAGCGCACCGACGGATTGGACGTTGATGCCGACGAGTGCTGCCAGGTCGGCACGCGACATCCGCCGCTCGGCGCGTAGAACTCCGATGCGGTTGTAGATGGGGAGCTTTTCTCCCCGCCGTACTGGACTCACACTACATAGTGTTGGGAAAACACAACAACTTGTCAAGGTTGGGCGTCGAGAATCTCCAAAACGTTGCGCGCTGCCTCACGACCCGCGCGGTTGGCGCCGATCGTCGACGCTGATGGTCCGTAGCCGAGCAATTGGATGCGTGGGTCGTCTGCAACGGTGGTGGCGAGGCGTCCGGTCATGACGATTCCGCCTCCCGGTCCGCGCAGATGGAGAGGTGACAGATGATCGAGCGCACTTCGGAATCCGGTGTTCCAGAAGATGACGTCGACGTCGAGCTGTTCGCCCGCAGCCACCGGGCTGCCGCCATTCGCGCGATCGCCGTCGGCCCCGCCAGTACAGTCCCAGCACACGCCGGTCTCGGTGATGCGGGTGAACATCGGTCGCCAGTTGTCGAGGATTCCGTCTCGCTGCGCCGCTTCGATGGTCGGTGTCAGTGCGAGTCCGGTCACCGAGACCACCGACGTCGGCGGTAGTCCCGCGCGAACCCGACGTTCGACGCGCGCCACGGCTTGGCGACCGAGTTCGGGTGAGAAGGGATTCGAATCGAAGCGCGGTTCGGTGCGCGAGCACCAGAATGTCTGGACGCCGGGGGCGCGTCGAGCGATCTCGATCAGAAGCTGAACCGCCGAGATGCCCGCGCCGACGACCAGTACGCGCTGACCGGCGAACTCCTCGGGGCCGGTGTAGTCGTGCGTGTGCAGTTGCCTGCCGCGAAAGTCTGCAGCTCCGGGTATGTGGGGGATGAACGGCCTTTCCCACGTTCCGGTGGCATTGATGAGTGTGCGCGCGGCGATCTCTCGTCCGCGGAGTCGACCACCGAGCGTCACCCGGAACCCTTCGCCGTCACGTTCGACGGAACGTACGTCGACGGGTCGACGCACCCGTAGCCCGAACCTGTTCTCGTACTTCGCGAAATACTCGGGAACCACGGACGACGCCGGGAACTCGCCGCGATCGATGCCCACTGCTTCAGCAAGCCCGTATCCGGGTAGGTCGTGAACACGGTTGGTGCCCGACAGCGTCAGCGTCGGCCATCGGAACTGCCACGCACCGCCGGGGCGCGGGGAATGGTCGAGCAATTGGTAGCGGTCGCCGAGGCCGAAGCGTTGCAGAAAGTAGGCCGCCGACAGTCCCGCCTGGCCGCCACCGATGACGAGGACATCGCTGAACGCGTCGGGTTCCTGCGCGACGGACTCATGCACATCCGGGGATTGCGGACTCGGAGGACAGCGACGGACTCGACACCTCTCCAGTGTGCCCGCCGGAAAACGGCAGGGCTGGGTAGTCTCTCCTGCATGATCCACTCGCATGCAGAAGGTTCGGTGACGACGATTGAGCTCGATCGCCAGGACAAGCGCAACGCACTCAACGAGGACATGGTCGACGGTCTCGCGAAGGCTTTCGCCGACGCCGTCGACGCGGGCAGCAGGGCAATCGTGGTCACCGGCCGCGGCAGTGTATTCAGCGCGGGTGCCGACCTGTCCGGCCCCGTCTACGACCCCGCGTTCCTCGAGAAGCTCATCGCCACGCTGCGCGAGATCGAGTCGGTGCCCGTGCCCGTGATCGCTGCACTCAACGGTTCGGCACTCGGCGCGGGACTGCAATTGGCAATGGCGGCCGACCTTCGGGTGATGGCTCCCGACGCACTTGCGGGTATCCCGGCAGCGAAACTCGGTGTTGCCGTTGACGAGTGGACAATTCGACGCCTCGTCTCGCTTGTGGGCGCCGGTCAGGCACGCGGCATGTTGATCGGCTGCGATCCGTTGTCGGCCGACCGCGCGCACGCGCTCGGCTTCGCCAATCGCATCGGCGACCTCACCGACGCCCAGCATTGGGCGGCGACCATCGCCGATCTCGCACCCTTGACTCTGCAGCACTACAAGTTGGTACTCAACGGCGACGGCGCGCGCAACGACGCCCCCGCCGACCGTCAGGCCGCGATGCGTCGCGCGTGGGAAAGCGAAGACCTGCTCGAGGGGCGCGCCGCCCGCTCCGAGAAGAGAAAGCCGGAGTTCACGGGAAAGTAGATCGGACAACACTTTTCGTCGTCGACGGTGCGTCTGCGGGCGCATCGTCGAACGGTCGTGGCTGTGATGTCTAGTTTTCCTGTGTGAAACATTCCGAGTAACTCGCTGAAACATGGCCTCCGTACGTTTGGCCGGTCTGTAACTCGGATCACGCAGGAGGGCCGATGGCCACCGATAAGCATCACGAACCCATCGGCGAGGTCGCCGACGAGGTCGGCGAGATAGAGAACGCCGAACACAGCATCATCGCCACAGGTGCGCAGGCCGCGGCCATGCGTGAAACCCTGGAGGACTACACACTTCGTTTCGCCCCCCGCAGCTACCGCAAATGGGGTCCGGGCGTCGTCGCCATCTCGGCGCTCGGCGGTATCGCCTACCTCGCCGACTTCGCGATCGGCGCAAACATCGGCATCGCCAACGGAACCGGAAATGCCTTGTGGGGCATCCTGTTCTTCGCTGTTGTCATCGTGATCACCGGTTACCCGCTTGCCTTCTATGCCGCGCGGTACAACATCGATCTCGACCTCATCACGCGCGGAAGCGGTTTCGGCTACTACGGCTCGGTGCTGACGAACGTCATCTTCGCGTCGTTCACCTTTATCTTCTTCGCCCTCGAGGGCTCGATCATGGCGCAGGGCCTCAAACTCGGTCTGCACATACCGCTGTGGCTCGGCTATCTTCTCTCGTCGCTGTTGGTCATCCCGTTGGTCATCTACGGCATGAACACACTCGCCAAACTGCAGGTGTGGACCACACCGCTGTGGCTCGTCATGATGGTGTTGCCATTCATCTACCTGGTGATCAAGCATCCGTCGGCCATCGGTGACTTCTTCGCGTTCAGTGGTATCGACGGCGACGGCAACCCGGCAGGGAAGGGCGTCAGCTTCGCGGGAACCATGCTCGCAGCCGGTGTCTGTTTGTCCCTGATCGCACAGATCGCCGAGCAGGTCGACTACCTGCGCTTCATGCCGCCCCGCACCCCCGACAACAAGCGAAAGTGGTGGTCCGCAACGCTTATCGCCGGACCGGGGTGGGTGTTCTTCGGTGCCATCAAGCAGATCGTCGGTCTGTTCCTCGCCGTGTACCTGATCGGAATCAGTGTCGACAACGCCGGCATCGCGAACCAGCCCGTCCATCAGTTCGTCGAGATCTACCAGGACTTCCTGCCGCACTGGCTGGCTCTGACCCTCGCCGTGATCCTCGTGGTGATCAGCCAGGTGAAGATCAACGTCACCAATGCCTACTCGGGTTCGCTGGCCTGGACCAACGCATTCACGCGCGTCACCAAGACCTACCCCGGACGCCTGGTGTTCTTGTTCTTCAACGTGGCGATCGCGATCGTGCTGATGGAAGCCAACATGTTCAGCTTCCTCAACAACCTGCTGAACTTCTACGCGAACTGCGGTATCGCCTGGATCGCCGTCGTCGCGTCGGACATCGTGATCAACAAGTACATCCTGGGTATCTCGCCGAAGCAGCCGGAGTTCCGTCGCGGCATGATCCACAGCGTCAACCCGGTCGGATTCGGCTCACTCCTGATCTCGGCAGGTGCGTCAATCCTGGTGTACTTCCACGTCTTTGGTGATGCCATCCAGCCGTACTCGCCGCTGGTGGCACTTGTGCTCGCCATCGTCCTGCCGCCGATCTTCGCGATCGCCACCAAGGGCAAGTACTACCTGCGTCGCGTCGACGACGGCATCGACATCCCGATGTACGACGAGCACGGCAACCCCACCGACGAGAAGTTGTTGTGCTGCGTCACCAACATCGAGTTCGAGCGACCCGACATGATCGCTTCGGCGGTGCCCGGTCCGAACGGCGAGAAGCAGTACATCAGCTCGCTCGCGCTGTCGTGCGACAAGACCGGTGAGCACGTCCTGCCCGCCCAGGACGTGATGTCGATGACTTCCGACATCCCCGCTGCGACAACCGAAGAGGCGACGGCGACACCGAGCTCGTCCTCGGATGCGTCGAAGAAGGACGCATAGCGCCACGGGCAGAATTGACGACGTCGGGTTCGCTTCAGAGATGGAGCGGACCCGACGTCGTGTGTAGTGGGGCAGCCGATGCGGCGTGTCGATCCGCGATCAGCTGCGCGGCAATCGACACGGCGACCTCGGCGGGCGTATGTCCCCCAAGGTCGAGTCCGACCGGCGATCGCAGGCGACTCAAATGCGCTGCCGTGACGCCGGATTCGACGAGGCGCTCGTTGCGATCGGCCACCGTCCGCCGGGAGCCGAGTGCTCCGACAAACCCTGCGCCGGAATCGGTCAGAGCCACGCGAAGCGTCGGGACGTCGAACTTGGGGTCGTGCGTCATGACGCAGATCGAGGTGGTGGCATCGACTGCGCCGGAGCGTATCTCGGACTCGAGGTAGCGATGCGGCCAGTCGATGATTACCTCATCGGCATCGGGGAATCGAGCGCGGGTGGCGAAGACCGGGCGCGCGTCGACGACGGTCACCCGATAGCCGAGTGAGCGCCCGATGCTGCTCGTGGCACGCACGAAGTCGTTGGCGCCCACCAGGATCAGCCGTGCGGGAGGGGCAAAGGTCTGTACGAACGTGCGCGGACGGTCGCCGCCCGACTCCGCGGGCTCGTCACAGTCGTCGACGCCGATGATGCCGCTACGTCCCGACGCGAGGAGGTCGGCGACGTCGCGGCCGAGCCGAAGCCACGGTTCGCGTGCCGACGTCGTGATGTGCCATTCGGGGGAGATGCCGAGGGTGGTCGCCCAGGCGACTCGACGGTCCGCCGCGAGATGTTCGGCGAGTTCTTCCAAAGGGCGTCGATGATCGGAGTCGACACGTTCGACGAAGACCTCCAGCGATCCGCCGCAGGTCAGGCCGATTTCGATTCCGTCGGCATCGGCAATGCCGAAGTGTTCGACGACGGCACAACCATCGTCGAGCACGCTCAAGCAGGTGTGGACGAGCGCGGATTCGACGCAGCCGCCCGAGACCGACCCGATGACCTCTCCGTCGGCGGTGACAGCCATCGCGGCGCCGACATCGCGCGGGGTCGGGCCACTCGTGTCGATGATGCGAGCAACGGCGACCGGCCCACGACTGAGACGATCGATCACCACCGGCAACACATCACGCATTGATCCAGTGTCGGTGCCGTGGCGCGGTTGCGCCACTCGGCGTCACCGTCTCAGCGTGGCGCGACGTGCGTCATGACGTCACGCACCATCGACGACGTGATGGCGCCGAGAGCGCTGTCGTCGGCTGTCGAGAGGTAGACCAGGGTGATCGCGATGATGTTGGCGATGAACACGGGGGCAATGCGATCAACCGGCGTGAGCCAATCGATCTGCGCCTGCTCGCCCGCCGCAGCAAGCCCTTGTGCCGCAAGTGCATAGAGATGCTCGTACATCTGCTTGCCCGCAGGCTGCAGTTCGGGATGATTGTGCGCGTAGATGCCGAGGGAGATCGTGGCCTGGAGTCGCCCGGGGTCGGCTTTGAGCATCATGTAGAACGCGTCGAGTTGCTCGAACATCTTGGTACGCATCGCCTCGACGCCGACCGCCGACGATTCGCCCACCGGCAGCAGCGACTCGAGCATCAGCGAAACGTCTTCGGGCACAGCCTTTTCCATCACTGCCCAGAGCAACGCGGTGCGACTCTCGAACGCGTAGTGGAAACTCGCCAGTGGCATCCCGGCATGCGCGCAGATGCGTCGCGTCGTTGCGCCTTCGACGCCGTGATCGGCGATCACGCGATATGCGGATTCGACGAGCGCTGTGCGCCTGTCGTCGACGGACATCCGAGCCAACGGACCGCTCACTCCCCGGTTGAAACAGATAGGTGACGGAAGCCTATCAGGGTCGATATCGGTCAGTGAACAATTGTGCGCTGAAGTGGCCTTCACGCGCGTCCGATTGATCCGGGGCCGAAGGCGATAGTCTGGCGGAATGGTCGCAAGGAGTTCTCGCCGGACACCGAATTCCCTACGAGGCAGGGATCCCCGCTCATGATCAGTCGTCTCGCCGACGTCGGGGTACGGGTGGCCGATTCGGCGACCGGCGCATTGTCGGCAGCGGGACTGCCCGCCGCTCGCGCACTCGGCGCCGACCGCGACGCGATCCGACCGTACGTCGAGTCGTCGGAGTATCTCGTCGACGGCGCCTTCGTCAATCCCGAACCGTCGTCATTCGGTGTGGCGGCCGACTTCCAGGTCGCGCTCGACATGGCTCGCGGCCCCGGCAAGCCGAGCCGACCCGTCCTTGTCACCGTGCCCCGATTCGACGCCGAGCCCGGCAAACTCACGGTCACCTGGCTCGGGCACGCGTCGGCGCTCGTCGAACTCGACGGCACCCGCATCCTCACCGATCCGGTGTTCAGCGAACGGTGTTCCCCCTGGCAGCAGGTGGGACCGGCCCGTTTGCATCCGGCGCCCGTCACGGTTGCCGACCTCCCGCAGATCGACGTCGTGTTGCTCAGTCACGATCACTACGACCACCTCGACATGGACACCGTTGTCGCCGTGGCCGACTCATCGCCCGACGCGGTGTTCGTCACACCTGTCGGTGTCGCAGCGCACCTCGTGAGCTGGGGAATCCCCGGTGACCGCATCCGGCAGGCCGACGTCTGGCAGAGCGTCTCGGTCACGCGCGGAGCAACCACACTCGAGTTCTTCTGCGGGCCGGCCCGGCATTTCTCCGGGCGTGGACTCACCCGCAACCTCACCCAGTGGGCGAGCTGGGCCGTCGTGGGACCCGAGCACCGATTCTTCTTCTCCGGAGACACGGGCTACAGCGAGCGGTTCGAAGAACTCGGCGCACGGCATGGTCCGTTCGACCTGACGCTCATCGCCGTCGGCGCATATGACCCGTCGTGGCCGGAGGTGCACGTCGATCCGGAGGAAGCCGTCGCGATACATCGGATGGTGTCGGGCGAATCGGGCACCGACTCGGTCTTCCTACCCATTCACTGGGGAACGTTCAGTCTCGCGCGGCACTCGTGGGCCGATCCCATCACGCGCCTGCTGCCCGCGGCCGCGCGACACAACACATCCGTCGTCGTGCCGCAGCCCGGCGGCACCATCGACGTCACCGCGCGGACCGGGACCGGACTGCGCATACCCACATGGTGGGAGACCTCGGCGTGAGCGAGCAGAGCACAGCGGCACCCGAGCGGGGCCTCAGCGCCGACGAGGTCGCACAGCGCGTCGCCAACGGCAAGGTCAACGACATGCCAGACCGCTCGGGGCGCTCGGTCGGCGACATCATCAAGGCCAACGTCTTCACCCGGATCAACGCCATCCTCGGGGTGCTGTTCGCGATCGTCGTCTTCACCGGGTCACTCATCAACGGACTGTTCGGTCTGCTGATCATCGCCAACAGCGGCATCGGCATCATCCAGGAGATCCGCGCCAAGAAGACCCTCGACAAACTCGCCATCGTCGGACAGGCCAAACCGCGTGTGCGACGTGACGGCGAGGTCACCGAGATCCCGCCGAACGAGGTGGTACTCGACGACATCATCGAGATCGGTGCCGGCGATCAGATCGTGGTCGACGGCGAGATCGTCGAGTCGTATGTCCTCGATGTCGACGAGTCGCTGCTGACCGGCGAGGCAGATCCCATCGACAAATCCGTCGGCGACAAGGTGCTCTCGGGGAGCTTTGCGGTATCGGGGGCCGGCGCCTACCGCGCGACCAAGGTCGGCGCCGACGCCTACGCGGCGCAGTTGGCGTCAGAGGCGTCGAAGTTCACGCTGGTCAAGTCGGAGCTGCGCTCGGGGATCAACCAGATCCTGCGGGTCATCACCTGGCTGCTGATTCCCGCCGGATTGCTCACCATCGTCAACCAGCTGTTCATCAGCAACAACGGACTTCGTGCGTCGCTGCTGGGCATGGTGGCTGCGCTCGTGCCGATGGTTCCCGAGGGACTCGTGCTGATGATGTCGATCGCGTTCGCGGTCGGGGTCATCCGTCTCGGGCAGCGGCAGTGTCTGGTCAACGAACTGCCCGCGATCGAAGGCCTGGCCCGCGTCAACATCGTGTGCGCCGACAAGACCGGCACCCTCACCGAGAACGGGATGCGTCTGTCGGAGCTGCGGATCATCGACGACGAGGGCCGTGTCGACGACGTGAAGGCCGACGGCTCCGGCGATGGCCCCGAGGGTCGGACACGTGCTCAGCGCGTGCTCGCGGCGCTGGCGAAGAACGATCGCAGCCCCAACGCGAGCATGCAGGCCATCGGCGAGGCATACGACGACGCGCCGGACTGGTCGACGTCGGCCGTCGAACCGTTCACCTCCGCCAAGAAGTGGAGCGGCATGTCGTTCGTGGATGCCGACGGCCACGACGAGGGCAACTGGGTTCTCGGTGCGCCCGACGTGCTGCTCGACGACGAGTCCGAACCCGCACGCGTCGCGAGCGACCTGGGGTCACAGGGCCTACGCATCCTGCTCCTGGCGCAACTCGACGTCGCCGTCGACACCGAACCGGACGCGGGATCGGCGACGCCCGGGCACCTGACCCCCGTCGCACTCGTCGTGCTCGAGCAGCGGGTACGTTCCGACGCTCGTCCAACCCTCGACTACTTCGAGCAGCAGGACGTTGCCGTCAAGATCATCTCCGGCGACAACGCCCGCTCGGTGGGCGCGGTCGCGGAGTCGCTCGGCCTCGGCTCACCCGACACCTCCGTCGACGCGCGCGAACTGCCGACCGAACCGAACCAACTCGCGCACGCCGTCGAAGAGGGTGTGACGTTCGGGCGTGTGCGGCCCGACCAGAAGCGGGCGATGGTGCGGGCGTTGCAGTCCGACGGCAACAACGTCGCGATGACCGGCGACGGCGTCAACGACGTGCTCGCACTCAAGGACGCAGACATCGGCGTCGCGATGGGATCTGGGAGTTCCGCCGCTCGATCGGTGGCTCAGATCGTGTTGTTGGACAACAAGTTCGCGACGCTGCCCTATGTCGTCGGTGAGGGTCGTCGGGTCATCGGCAACATCGAGCGTGTCTCCAACCTGTTCCTCACCAAGACCGTCTACGCGGTGCTGCTGGCGTTGTTCGTGGGTATCGCAGGGCTCGGCGCGAAGTTGTTCGGCACGCCGTCGATCAGCTACCCGTTCCAGCCGATCCACGTGACGATCGCGGCGTGGTTCACCATCGGGATTCCGGCGTTCATCCTCTCGCTCGCACCCAACAACGAACGGGCACGTCCCGGATTCGTGCGACGCGTGTTGACTCAGGCGGTGCCGAACGGGATCATCGTCGGACTCTGCGCATTCGTCACCTATCTGATCGTCAATCCGGGCGGGTCGGGTAACTCGCTCGGCGGTGACTCGGTGGAACTGTCGCCGCACCAGACACAGGCTGCGACAGCAACGCTGATCACGTTGATCGCGATCGCGGTGTACGTCCTGGCCGTTGTCGCGCGTCCGTACACGTGGTGGAAGGTGCTGTTGATCGCGGTGTCCGCGGGCGCATACGTGCTGATCTTCTCGTGGCCGTTCACCCAGCACATGTTCAAACTCGACTCGTCGAATTGGCAGATGAACTCGGTTGCATTTGTTTCAGCGGCCGTCGGCATCGTGGCCGTCGAGATCATGTCGCGCGTCGGGCCGCGCATCGTCGCGAAACAGGAGGCTGCCCGTATGGAAGCCGAGGAGGTCGCCGCGGCCGGCCTTGCGGGGTCATAGCCTCACCGCCTCGATGGTCCTAGACTCGACGGCACTGTGACGTGGCCGACCGGGCTGCGCGAACCCGACCCGCACAGTGATGACACGCAGAGCGGTGACGAGGAGAAGACATGGATCTCAAAGGACTCGTGGACAAGGCCAAGGAAGCGCTGCGGGGTAACCCGAGCCTGATCGACAAGGGCGGCGACGCCATCGACAAGGCGACCGGCGGCAAGTACGCCGACAAGGTCGACAAGGCCCAGGATGCGGCGCGTAAGGCCGTCGGCGTTGAGGGTGACACGCCCGCGCAGCAGAACCCGGCCCCGCAGAATCAGAACCCCCAGAACCCGGCCCCCCAGAACCCGGCCCCGCAGAACCCGGCGGAGCAGAAGCCTGCGAACGAGCAGCAGCCCCCGGCCAACGGCTGAGCAGGTTCGAACCAGGTTGCGGTTGCGATCGGTGTCACTACGGGTGACCGATCGCAACCGCAATTTTTGTCTCTGCGCCTGCTCTAGTCGGCCCGGGGGTGGCGACGGTACGCCGACACCGTCGGATCGTCGGTGATCCAGTAGCGCCACGCGACGTCGGCGTTGCGTCGAACCCCCACGCGCGGCCCAGAACTGATCCGTACAGGGTTGTGCGGTACAGGGTTGGCGATCTGGCCGTCGACCTCATCCGGCGTGACGAATCGGACCCCGCGCGAGCGTGGTGCGTCGAGGTCGACGCCGAGATCGTCCATCGTGATCCCGAGCGCCTTGGCCAGATTCCCGGGTCCGCGAGCCAGTCGAGCCGGGGCGATGTGTTCCCCGCGCCTGAGAAGCGCAACGTCGAGGCCGTCGACCACCTCGCCCGCACGCAGCAGCACCGCCGACGCTTCGCCGTCGGGTCCGGTGACGACGTTGGCGCAGAAGTGACCGTGGATGCGGTACACGTACAGCCTCGACGGCGGTCCGTACATGATCTCCGAACGGGGTGTCCGTGTGTACGCGTGCGAGGCCGGATCGAGCGGGCCCGCGTACGCCTCGACCTCGGTGATCCGAATGGTCACACCGTGCCCGCGCAGAATTCGGCCCAGCATCGAACGCGCGGCGGTGGTAACGCTAGGCTGACGAACCATGGCTAAGACGAGCAGCTCCATCGAGGTCGATCTTTCCCCGGAAGATACCTGGTCAGCAGCGTCGGATCTGAGTCGGTACTCGGAGTGGCTGCTTCTGCACGACGGTTGGCGTTCACCGATACCCGGTCCCGGCGAACTCGCAAAGGGCACGAAGGTCGCGTCCGTCGTCAAGGTCAAAGGCACGCGCATCCGGTTCGACTGGGTCGTCGAGACGTACGACCCGACGAGCCAGGTTCGTCTCAAGGGCAACGGCAAGGGTGGCATCAAGGCGAAACTGGATCTCGCCATATCGCCCACCGAGACCGGCTCGTCAGTAGTCTTCACTGTTGATCTGGGTGGTCTACCGCTGATCGGGCCCGCAGGGAAAGCGGCCGCGATGGCTGTCTCCGGCGACCTGACCAAGTCGCTGGACACCTTCCGCGAGGTCTTTGCGTAGAGCTCTCGAAGTCGACCGCAGACATACTTCTCGGCGCGCGCAGCGCCGGTGACACCAGGGGGACGCACGACGATGGGGCGGCACTATTCCGACTCCGATTCCGACGGTCGGGGTTCTGACGGTCAGGGATTCGGCGGCGACCGGGATGATCGGCGTCGCGAACCCGGCGCACCCGATCGTGGCACCGGCGGCTTCTCCGACAATCCGACCCGTGCTGGCGCGCGACCAACTCCGCCGCGACAGACACCGCCTCCGCGACAATCGCCGCCGCCCCGACAGACACCGCCTCCACAGGGACCCCGACAACAAGTTCCGGGCCGCCAGGCTCCTCGGCCCCAAGTTACTGGATCCCAGCCTCCTGCATCCCAGACCCCTCGGCCCCAGACCCCTCGGCCCCAGACCCCTCGGCCCCAGACCCCTCGGCCCCAGACCCCTCGGCCTCAGACGTCGCGGCCGCAGGGCCAGACTTCACAGGGCCAGACTTCACAAGGCAAGACGCCCCCGCCCGCGCAGCAGCGCCGACAGGCCTCGTCCCCGACAACCCCATCCGCAACAACCCCGTCTCCGACAACCCAGCCCGCCTCGGGTCGCCAAGCGGCGCAGCCCGCTTCGGGTCGCCAAGCGGCGGCGGGGCTGGCTGCGTCGAGCGGTCAGACGACGCCGCGTGGCAGTCGGTCAACGCGCAAGGGTGGCTCGGGCGACGGGTTCGGATTCGAGCATCGTGAGGCGCGCAGCGGTCGTCGAGGGCTATGGCTGTGGAGTGCGGCCGCGCTGCTGGTCGTCGTCGCGATCGTCGGTGGCATCGCGATCTGGAAGTCCGGAATCGTCGGAGGCTGTGGCGACCGCACATCGGTCAGCATCGCGGCCGACCCGGCAATCCGAGATGCGGTTGCCGACGCCACGTCGAAGATGTCGTCGGATTCCTGCTACGACTACACCGTCACCGCGGTGGCAGGCGCCGACGTCCCTGGCCTCCTGACCAGTGGCGACAAGGCGCCAGACCTGTGGGTGCCAGACTCGACGCAGCAGGCGAGGCGGGTGACGACGCAGGTGCGTCGCCAACTCGACACCGTCTCACCGTCGATCGCCGCCACACCCGTCGTGGTGGCGGGTACGCAGGTCGGAAAGCTGTCGAATTGGGTCGACGTGATGAAGCTCGACGGCCTGCGAGCGGGCAACCCGATCGACACCAGCACCGGCGACGCGCCGATCGTCGGAGCACTCGCCGAGGTCGACGCGGGCAAGCTCACCAACGACGACCTCATCGAAGCGATGACTGTGCTTGCGGTCCAACAGAACAACGCCCGCCTGGTCAACGACAACGAGGGCACCCGGCTCAATCTGGCCAACACGTCGACGACGCCGGTGGTCACCACTGAGCAGCAACTCACCCTGTTCACGCGAACGCATCCCGGTTCGAAGCTCAAGTCGTCGATCCCCGAGGACGGCACCGTGATGCTCGACTATCCGCTCATCAACACCGCACCGGAGTCGCGGGCGGAGACTGCGACAGCGGCGGCCAAAGAACTCGCCGATGCGCTCACCGCCGGCGACGGCGCTTCGTCGGTCACCGACGCCGGATTCCGAAAGCCCGGTGACAACAAGGGTTTGACGGTGCTGCAACTCAAGGACCCGTCACAGGTCGACAAGGCTCTGCGCCAGTGGCAGGTGCTCGGCGTCCCGATCCGCACACTCGTCGTCGAGGACACGTCGGGGTCCATGGCCGAGAAGGACGGCGGCGAGACGCGTGCGCAGCTGACGATCGACGCGTCACTGACAGGACTGAAACTGTTCCCCAACAACACCGAGATCGGCGGGTGGGCGTTCGGCGTCGACAAGGGCGGACCGGGACAGGACTGGAAAGAACTCTCGCCGATTCGTCGGCTCGACGCTCAGGCATCGGGCGGTGGCACGCACCGCGACGAACTGAGTGCAGCGGTGAAGGCAGGGCTGGCGCCGTCGGAGCTCGGTGGTGGTACCGGGCTTTACGACACGACGCTGGCGGCGTTCAAGAAGGTTCAGGACAGCTATGACCCGAACTACTCCAACAGCGTCATCATCCTCACCGATGGGCAGAACGAGGACCCGAACAGCATCAGCCTCCAGCAGTTGCTGTCGCGGCTCAAGCAGCTCGAGGATCCCGCGCGGCCAGTGCTTGTGCTCACCATCGGAATCTCCGAGGACGCCGACACCGACGCCCTGAAGCAGATTGCCGAGGCGACCGGCGGCTCGTCGTACGTGGCCAAAACCGCCGGCGACATCCAGACGGTGTTCGTCGACGCGATCCGCGCCCGGGTGCAGGCGGCCGGCCGCTGACGTCCGTCAGTTCGGCAACACCGACTGATCGTGGGCGACGTCGTGGAGGACGTCCAGCGCTCGTTCGACGATCGGGGCGTCGGCGGTGACGAGTCGGGCCGCCGCAAGATCGACGGGGTCGGCGTCGGGCGTCATCGGTAGGTAGCGGACGCCTGCGATTCCCAGAGCGGCGGTCGGCTCGGGCACGACGGCGACGCCGAGGCCCGCTGCCACAAGCGTGACGAGCGTCGAGGTCTCCTGTACCTCGTGTCGGATCTGCGGGACGAACCCAGCGGCGGCACACAGTGCGGCCAGTTGGGTGTGCATCACCGAACGTCCCTGTCCCGCATGGGAGATGAAATCGTCGTCGTGTAGATCGGCGAGCGCCACGTGCTGCTGGTGTGCCTGTGTGTGACTGTCGGGAAGCGCCACCAGCAACCGGTCGCGCCGTACCGGGGTGACAGTGACCTCGGGTGCGGTGATCGGTGGACGCAGCAGGGCGAGGTCGATGTCGCCCGCCAGCAGCGCCGCGATCTGTGCGGGCGCGAGCATCTCGCCGCGCACACTGACGTCGACGTCGGGGAGCTCTTCGCGAAGCGCCCGGACGAAGCGGGGGAGCAGCGAATAGGTCGCCGATCCGACGCACCCGATGGCAAGGCGACCCTGTGTGCCCTCGGCGATTCGTCGGGCGTGCGTTCCCGCATGGTCGACGGCGTCGAGGATGGCGACAGTCCGTTCGAGATATGCCTGCCCGGCAGGCGTGAGTTCCACGGTGCGGGTGGTGCGGATGAGGAGCGGGAAGCCCAGCTCGTTCTCGAGCTGACGGATCTGTTGAGACAGCGGCGGCTGCGCGATGTGCAGTCGCTCGGCGGCGCGCCCGAAGTGCAGCTCCTCCGCGACCGCGCGGAAGTAGCGAAGGTGGCGCAGCTCCATCGGGGCTCCCCTCAGTATGGATATCTCTGACGTTATTAATATTCCTGAAATCTTAATAGATCCCAAATGGATACTTCTCAATATCGCTGCCAGTTCCTAGGGTTGAATCCATGAACGCCCCCACAGATGTCGTGATCTGCTCCCCGCTGCGCACCCCGGTCGGACGCATGGGAGGTGTCTTCGCGCCGCTGTCGGTCGCCGACCTCGCGACAGAGCTACTGCGCGAACTCACGACGCGGACCGGTCTGGGCGAGGGCGACATCGACGATGTGATCCTCGGGCAGGGCTACTCCAACGGCGAGGCCCCGGCACTGGGCAGGATCGCCGCACTCGACGCAGGGTTGGGAGTCGGGGTGCCGGGCATGCAGGTCGACCGACGCTGCGGCTCGGGATTGCAGGCGATACTCAACGGTGCGGCGCAGGTCGCGACCGGAGGGGCGAACCTGGTGATCGCCGGTGAATCGATGTCGAACGTCGAGCACTACGCGCTCGGACTACGCACCGGCGCCCGCGCAGGCGGCGTCGAACTGATGGACCGGCTCGAACGCGGGCGTCTGACGGCTGGGGGCGAGTCGCATCCGGTACCTGGCGGAATGATCGAGACCGCGGAGAACCTGCGTCGTGAGTACCGGATCGGACGCGACGAGCAGGATGAGTTGGCCGTCCGATCGCATCATCGGGCCGTCGCCGCCCAACGGGAGGGACGATTCGACGACGAACTCGTCGCCGTCACCGTGCCAGGTCGACGCGGCAAACCGGATACGATCGTCGATCGCGATGAACATCCCCGCGCGGACGCAAGCGTGGAATCGCTTGCAGGACTTCGCCCGGTGCGCCAGCGCATCGACGCTGAGTCCACGGTCACCGCAGGAAACGCCTCGGGTCAGAACGACGGCGCAGCGATGTGCATTGTCACGACACGGTCAGAAGCGGAACGTCGAGGCCTCGATCCGATGCTCAGCCTGCGATCCTGGGCGGTCAGCGGATGTGCCCCGGAGACAATGGGTCTCGGACCCGTCGGCGCCACCGCAGCAGCGCTCGACCGCGCCGACCTCACCCTCGACGACATCGACCTCATCGAACTGAATGAGGCATTCGCCGCCCAGGTACTCGCGGTGCTCGCTGAGTGGAAGGTCGACGCCGAGGATGATCGCCTGAACCCCAACGGATCCGGCATCTCGCTCGGACATCCCATCGGTGCAACGGGAGGTCGAATCCTTGCGACCGCCGCGTACGAGGCGCGCCGTCGTGACGCTCGGTACGTTCTCGAGACCATGTGCATCGGTGGCGG
>NZ_DLSO01000142.1:0-12792 GCF_002500165.1 Gordonia sp. UBA7860
AGCCAACGCGATCTTCGACTATCTGGAAGTCTTCCACAACCGCCAGCGCCGCCATTCCGCCCTCGGGATGCGCACTCCGATAGAGTTCGAACTGCTACACCAATCCACCCAACCTGTGGCCTGAAACCAAGTATGGCGACACCACCGAACCCAGGACACATCAGAGCCTCCGACAAACCCGGGGCGGTTCATTATCCGGCTTACCGAGTAGCCCGTTGATCTGCTGGGTGAGCGCGACAAGATGCGGGCCGTAGTTGTCGCCGAGCAGGTCGGAGCGGTTGTAGTCGTTGATGGATCGACCCGCGCCGAGGTCCCAATATGGGATCTCCACTTCATCGAACCTGATGGGTAGCAGCCATGGTCGATCTGGCGGACGCAGCCGGAACTCCTCGGCAGCGAGCGTGAGTTCCTCGTTCATGTACGACTTGTCTTTGGCGACGGAGTTCTCGGAGAAGCAGGCAAGGAACACGAGTGCCCCCGACTGCATAGCTTCGCGTATCTTCTGTTTCCACGCGTCGCCAGGCGCGAGCGACGTCCTGTCACGCCAGTACGGGATTCCGGCGCTCTCCAAGGAGCTGCAGAGGTTGTCGACGCGATCGCTGTCTTCGCGAACGTACGAAATGAAGACGTGTTTGGTTTTGTGAGAGGCCACGGCTGAAGATCGTATCGAGGATCTTCGACACCGCCGAGCACGAGTCGAGAGGCTGCGGGTGTGGTTGCCTTCTGGCGTGACGATGGACTGACCGGTCGGCGCGTACCCGCAGGATGGTACGACTGAGTCTCTTTGTCCAACGGCTCCGCGTCGCCATTGGCGTTGAAGCTAATCGATCAGGCTCGGTTCCCAAATCCGAAGTCCGTCGTGCGTAAAGGCGAGATAGCCCTGGATTCGTGCGTTCTCGTCGCGGCCTCGAACTACTCCCGCGCGTTGAGGAACAAAGAACGCTTTCATTCCTGTGACTTCCGCTGTGCCGGCCTGTGGGCCACGTATCTGAGTGACCCGTGCCTCGACGACCCGCAACCGCGATGTGTCGGCCCAGAAGTCGACCGCCGGGTCCCAGCGGCCAAGTTCGGAGTGGTGGACAAGCGAGGTCATGCCGACCCCCTCGCCATACCAGTCCACCGACCGCGTCCGGGTTCCCTCGTTCCTAGCCATTTCGGCGCTTTTCCGCGCGTGCTTGTCGGCGTCCGCCGCTGCCGCAGGGAGCCCCCCAAGCACATCGAGTGAATACGCTACGAACGAGCAGTATTCCGCGTCCAAGCAAGGATGCGATTCTCGCCAGTACGCAAGGACCTCCTTCACCCGCTCATGGGACACCGGTGGGTTCTTCAGTCTGACGGCTCGCCACCACGCGAGGGCATCAGACGCACTGTATCCGTCGAGGGAGAGATTCTCATCGAGTAGCGCGACCACACGATTGACGTCTTTTGGGGATAGTGCGCGCCAGTCGCGGTCAACGCGAGCTAAATACGTCCAGACAAGTTGGCGGCGGACGATCGCAAGCGGCACCGTACCCTTCTGAAGCAGGGAGTCGAGCAGCTGTAGAGATCTTGAGTAGTCGCCGTAGATTCGCTTTAGCTTTGCCCGTTCAGTCTGCTCGAAACCGCTCGGCTTCTTCGGGTCTCCGCGATACCGCAGTGTGGAAATCAGATCCTCCGCCTTTTCAACGCTAGATACGACTAGCTTGTGAGGAGTGCTGCGGAGGTAGTCGGACAATGACATATTCCGAATCGCGTATTCGACAATTCGTACCCGCATTTGGATCTCACTGACGAATCCGTGGTCTTTCGAGCTTGATGCCAAGTCGCGCGACATTTCAAACTCCTTTGAAGCGTCATCCACCCAAGGCGATAGCTCGTCTAGCGACACATTCCGGCCGATGCCGTCGTAAACACGTGACCGGTAGACCATGCCGAGGATATGGTGAAGGGTAGCGCTATCAGGAGATAATGCGCTGGCGCGTTGTGCGTAAGACTCTGCCGTATGGAAGTCGCGCATGCGAAATGCGTAGTACCGCGCTGTGTGCGCCCAAATGTGCGGGTTGTCGGGCTGACGATCCGCGAGGTACTTTAGGAGTTGTGAAGCCCCGTCCCTTGACGGGATCTTCTCAATGAGTCTCGCGAAACTCTCCCGGGCAGCCCCGGATTGTGCAGCGTCGTCATCGCGTTCAGTAAAGACGCTGGCAATCAGCTGCCGCATGGTCTCATCATCGCCACCAGCGAGACAGAAGTCTGTGAATACGCGCCCCCATCCCGACAGTGCCTGCTGCCACAGATCGTGACCCCCGCCTAGCTGCCGGAGGATCTCTTCGGCTACGAGTGGGTGGGTTGTTCTCCACTCGCCTTCATCTGATCGCCACAGCAATCCGCGCAGTTCAGGAGCAAGAATGCGCGCGAAACCGCCCGCTCGCGACGAGGGAAGTCCTACAAGTCTGGCGAGTGCATATTCGGGGATGGATGATTGCCCAAAATAGTGAGCGATACTGCAGACGATCATGACCTCCCGTTGCGCACCCTCCACGCCGGCAAGGCGGCCATGAACAAATGCCTCAATTCCCTGGAAGTCCTCTTCGAAGGCTACGAGACCGAAATAGAACGCGTTGCGGCGATGGTCGGTATAGCTGGCGATCCTCTGTAGGTCTGTGCGTCGGGCGAGTTCCCTAGCACTGTACCTATTGACAAAATCCTGCGCCTCGATCTCGCTGAGAACTTCTGGGATGTATGGGGAGGATGACGCTGCTGAGGGCGGACTGTATGCGCGCGAGACCGCCAGTACCACGGCGGGTTGAGAGACCGCGTGGAGTTCGTCCATAAGCATGGCGATCTGATCGTCGCGTACATCCGGTGTATCGATGACGATTAGAATTGTGCGCTTAGTTGCCCGACTTAACGACTCGAGCCGTTGAATCGTTTCTCCCTCTCGGAAACGGCGCAGAAACACGACGGGGAACTGTGTGCGGATCTCGACCCGATCCTCCGGGCCGTTGTTGATCCGCCGGCCCCTGGCGCATGAAACAGGTTGACTCGAAGTGTGCGGCGACCGCCGAGCATACCGAGCAGTTGTTTCTGAATTGAGGCCGCGTGACTTCGGCTTACGTCTGCACCAGCACCGAGGGCAGCAAGTGTGATTTCTCCTCCTTTCAGAAAGTCGAGCGATGCTACCTCTGCTCCACTGGTATCTGGTTCGGTGGCCCAAAATACTGCACAGTCTTCATCGATCCAGCTTGCGTCGGCAGGCGCAATCTCAACCAGGCCATCGAGACCGGGGAGCGTACGACGTCGCGATAACTGCGCAACCGGGATAATTGCGTCCAAGGCGATCGTCAATTTGTCTGGCGGGAGCGCGAGACGGAAATCCGACTCAACCGAGCGGCCAGTCCCCAGGATCCCAATGCGAGCGCGTTCCCCAAATTCGGTCAGGAGGTCGTCGACGAGGGCCGAGCACCACCCCTCCCACGTGGCACTACCGTCGTCCGCGACCAAGACTGTGACGTTGCGGCCACCGACGACCGGAGCGTACGCAGCAAGGCTTTGTCTCCATGTGCGGCGGACAGTTCGGGTCCACGTCGCGAGGGTCGCGACCGGCTTGTCAAGTCCTTGTACGATTAACCACGCGCACGAGTTGGTGCCGAACGGCGGAGGATTCTCCGGAGCCCCTAAATGAACGGCTCTTCGAGTTTCAAGCTCCGGACGTGTATTCGCTAGGAGTCCTGTTTCGTCGGACCTGGGATCGAGGTCTATGACCAATGAGACCGGAAGCCCGCTGTCTAACACGGCCTTGGCGTGCGCAGAGGCCGGGACCGTTATCAGGACGAAGCACTCGGTCGACGAGGGCACTGGTAGCCCTGAAGCAAGGAGATCTGACGACGTCTCCTCGATTGGCACACCTGCATTGGTATCGGCGGCCCATAGCTCGATGAGGTGGACCGTCGTATCCCGCGCGTTCTCGATCGCGCTCTCTTGGCTACCTTCGGCGTCCGTTTCAGCCTTGTTCGCGATGAGATCACTAATACCGCGGACCAGGAAATAGGAAGGAGTGGCGCCAGCTCGGTCGATCGCGCTGAGAACTGCGGAGCCCTCCATCTCAACGGCAAGTGAATCGCCACCTAGTGCGATAATTCTCTCGAGTTCTGCGGAATCGATGTCGGCGACTACCTTGTCGCCGCTCGCTATTGCCGCGACGAAGAGTCGGTAATCGCTGGGCGCGAAGTCTGTCCGAAGCTTTCGCGCTATGTTATTCAGTTCCGCAGGGATGGTGCGTGTATCGGGCCTTGCCTGAAAACGGCCGCCCGCAATCTTTCCGGACTCGTATGGGTAGACTTTGTCGGCGACCACCACATCGCCGATCTTCACATCTTTGATCCCGCCTGCGATCCCGACAAAAATGACCAATTCCGGTTGGTAGGTTTCGACTGCTTTGAGAGTGGCCATGGCCGAAACTGTGAGCCCCATCCCTACCTCAACAAGTGCCGCGCTAAGGACGCGTTGATTAACCTCGATACGCCCTCGGATCGCTGGGTCGCTCAACTGTGGGTCTGGCACGGCATCGACAACTAACGATTTGAGGCAATTCCACTCGACTGGGACGGCGCAAAGCAACAGGACGTCAACACCTTCAATGGTCATCGATGCGATCCTCTCAAGGCTGTCCGGGCAGGTTCGATATCCGCTCGCTTTGCAGGCTCCTTGGCCACCTGGTCGCGGTTACGGGTTCGGATATTACCCAGTGTTGTGTCATCTGCCGGTAAGACTTTGCCAGATTGCGCTACGAAGCAACGAATGAGTCAAGGTTTGAATGCTTGTCGTTCGGTCTCACGGGTTACACCACTCCTCGGGGGTGGGGCAGGGGTGCGTATCGGTGCGGAGCGCCACGCTCCCGGGATAGAACGGTTCGGGGATGTCGTTGCCCTCCGGCGATGCTGACAGGGCGGGAGTTCTGAGGAGCGCGGCGGACAACCACGGAAGTCCCTCCAACGCCTGGCCAAGGGTGCGCGGGTCGAGCACGCTGAGGAATTCGGCCATCCGGGCGGCGAACTCGGCATCGCTGACGGGCGGGTTGATCTTTACCTGCTGCGGCGAGTCGAGTCCGAACATTTTCGAGATGCGGTCACGGGTGCGCAGCACGACGTTGGCCGCATTGACGTCACCGGACACGGCGGCGGCGATGTGTCCGCGCATGACCAGTTCCACCCGACGTCGCTCGCCTCGCGGTAGGTCTCGACGCTCTCGGCCTCCTGACGGGACAGCAACCGGTTCACGGCGTGGCGGGGTCCCTACTCGTCGGTGTAGCGAACGCGCTCGGCAATCTCGGACCACTGCAGGCCCGCCGTCCGCAGCATGAGGGCTTCATGGGCACGCTCGCGCTCGGCGGCGTCGGGGGCGTTCTGGCGGGGGTTGCTCACGGTGTTGTCTCCTGGTCTTCGCCCGCGGCGAGCCGACCACGCCCGAGTTCCCCAGGGTGACGCCCCACGACCTGCGCCAAACACTGCTGCATCGCTCGCGGTGTCGGTCGGCGCGAACGTGAAGGTGGTGCAGAAGACGCTGGGCCACAATGACGCTGGATACCTACGCCGACCTGTTCGACCGTGATGCCGAGTCGGCCGCCGACGCTCACGACGGGCGTAAGACGTCGATAGTCGCGACGAATGTAGTCAAAATGTCGTCAAAGGCGTCACGCGGGGGAGCCTGAGCGCTCCCGGTAAGCCGTTGACCAGCAGCAATATTTGCTGGTCAGATGGTGCCCTCGGTGAGACTCGAACTCACACTGTACGGGTTTTGAATCCGTGCAGACACGTTTCCGCAGGTCGCGATATGTGACCGATTCTAGCGTGTTGGTGCCTGTTTGTGGCTGAATAGTCAAGTGGTGCAACGTAATTGCTCAATGAACACTCACGAACAATGAACAACAACAATCGGGCCGCATCTCAAATCCTGCGAGCAGCCTGCGAGCAGCAACCGCGACTTTAGACAACCGAGATCGCGGCCAATAGCGTTGAACGTGTCGGCGTCTCCTCGGTGATCTCCCCGGTCGCCTGCTGACCGCCGACACCGACCCAAGCGGCCCGGTCAACCGCACAGAGAACCCCGCACTCGACGATCTCGGGTGTGGGGTTCTTCCAACGTCGGACAAGCCGACACGGCCGGTGGGTTACGGGTTTTTCCCACCGGCCTCCGCTTGTCTCAGCGACCGCGCCGGGCTTCGCTCTGGTCGTCCGGCGGACAGTACCGCGAGAACGAATAGCGCTGGTCTTGCCGACGGAGCCGCGCGTCGAGGTCGAGGTCGCGCATGTGCGCCTCGTACGCTTGCGGGCTGCGATCCGGGTCCGGTCGCTTGCGTGTCGTCATCCCCGACCCCTCCCCATCTTTGTCCGTCGGGCCTGCCGGTTCTGCACATCCTGCATGGTCGACATGACTTGGTCGGTCGAGGCGCCGGTGTTGATCGTGCCGACCAGCGGCCCGGCGACACCGGAGAGCAGGGATTCGAGCATCCCCGGTGCGGCTTCAGGCAGATACGCCGCGAAGTCCTGCGCGGTCTTCGCTCCCCATTGTGCGAGGGCCTCGCCGCTCTGGGCGATGGCTGCGGCCGGGTTGCCCGCGAGGGCCGCACCCCACGCGGGCGCAGCCTTGGCGATACCCCCGGCGAGTTCGGCGATGGCCGGTGCCTTCTCGGCGACCTTCGAGACCTGCGGCCCGCCGATACCGAGCGGCGCGTGCGTGGCAAAGCTCTTCGCGGTGTCGAGTGCAAGCGTCTGGTCGGCGGTCAACTGCGTTGCGTTGCCGGTGCCGCTGGGCATCGGCTTGCCGACGACGGCCTCGAACTGCTCACGCATCCACCGCGAGAGCATCGACTCACTCTGTGTCTGCTGCTGCGGGGTCGCCGAGGTCGTCGGGGCGGCGCTCGGCGTCGTGCTCGGTGCGGTGGGCGCCGGTGTGGTGTCGACGGGCGTCGTGGGCGCAGGTGCAGCGGGTGCGTTGGTGACCTCGACGGGTGCCGACGGCGCTCCCTTGCGCTGAATCCCGGCCCGAAGGGCGTCCTCGTTCTCGCGACCGAAATTCTGCCCCTTGCCCGAGCCCCAGGGAGAGCCACCCTCCTTGTTGAAGATGGCAGCCGCGATCTCGGCCTGCTGCTCGGCGGTTGCCTCGCCAGCGGTCGGCGCGTACTTCGTGCCTCCGTTCGCGGCCCACGTGCCCTTAGCGATCTGGAACAACCCCGACGCCTCGTTGCCGCCGCTGTTGGCGTCGGTGACCTGCTGCACGATGTCGGCCCGTCCACCCGACTCCCGCTGGATGAGCTTGTTCCACTCGGGATCGGTGGCGGCATAGGTGCCGTCGGGGTTCTTCTTCAGGGCGATGGTGTCGACGGTCGAGGGCTTGGGGGCCGTGGTCGACGGGGTCGACGTGCTGGTCGTGCTCGCACCCGACGAACCGCTCGAACCTCCCGATGTGCCGGTGGTGTCGGCGGTGAAGCTGAACCCGGCGGGCATGTTCACGACGTAGACCTTGGTGAGCTTCGGGTCCTTCATCGCGTCGGCGAGCGACGGCACACCCTTGTCGTATTCCGCGGTGAGCTTGCCCGACGTCTTGCCGTTGAAGGCCGACCCGGCCGCTGCGGCTGCGGCACCTGCGGCCGGATCGGGCGAGGCTGCGGCGTCCGCACCAAGGGCGGCGTTGAACCGCGTATGCACGTGGTCCTGATGGCCGGGGTAGTCGGCGGCGTAGTAGCCGGTGTTGCTCACGTCGGATCGACCGGCCCACCCGAACCGCTGGCCCGTCGAGGGGTCTTGGAAGATTACCTGCTCGACGGCCGGGTCCTTCGCGGCGACACCCATCATGTACTGGGCAAAGGCGTGCATCTTGTCGGCCGGTCCCGACCAGTCGACCCCGCGGTTGAGGTGCTGCGGGTTGGGCGCGTATCCGGCCTCTTGCCGGTCGCTTTCCTGATGTCCGCTGTAGGTGCTCGGGGTGACGCCGTGTGCTGCGCCGAGTTGCTTGATCCAATCGGGGAATCCGCCGGTCGACCCCGCGGGCAGGCCGTACCCGACCGCGCCGCCGTCCGCATAGCCGGGCATGTCGCCGAACATGCCGCGCAGGAACTCGGCGGATGGCACCCACCCGGCGCGCAGCGCGGCCAACAACGGCATCGACTCGGGCGTGACGCCTTCCTGCGGCACGACGTATTCACCCTTGTGCACCACGCCCGCGACTTGGTATTTGCCGCCGTCGCCGGTGTAACCGCCGGTCGCGAACGACACGTGCGGCACCGGCGAGATGTCGACGCCGGGGACCTTGTTGAGTAGGCCGATGAAGCTGTTCAGCTTGTCGATCGCCCAGTTCAGCGCGGTTGCAAGGCCGCTCTTGACGCCGTCCCATAGTCCCGACAGGGCCGATGTGACCTTGCCCGGTAGGGCCTTCATCGCGTCGACAAACCCGTCCCACTTATCGCCGATCCACTCGACCACGGTCGTCACGCCGTTCTTGACGTCCTCGAACCGGTCGATGAGCCACTTCAGCGCCGGGGTGATGACGTTCTCGACGGCCCACGAGATCGCGGTGGCGATGCCTGCGAACACGGCGCCGATGATCTCGCCGAGTAGCTGAATGACTGGGATGAGAATCGGCACGATAATGCCAACCAACTGCGTCAGAATCCCGATGACCTGGACGATGACCGGCAATAGGGCGCCGATGATCTGCACCAAGCTCGGGAACAACGACATGGCGACTTGCAACAGGGGAGGGATGAGCGGCAACAGTGCGCCGAGCAACTGACTGATCGCGCCGACGATCTGCGGGAGCAACGGCGCAAGCATGGTCAGCATCTGCACCAAGTAGCTACCGATGGTCTGGCCGACCTGCGCGATGATCGGAATGAGTTGTGCGAGAACGGGTTGCAGCGCACCGACCAGCGATGAGACGACCGGTGCGAGGGCGGCGAATATCTGCTGAAGCACGGGCGCGAAGGCGCCGACAAGCTGCCCGATGACCTGACCGACCAGCGGCACCAACGGCGCCGCGGCGGCGATCAGCGATGCGAAGGCGTCGCCCAACGGGCCGATAGCCGGGGCGAGTCCCTGGACAAGTCCAGTGAGCGCGGTTCCGACGGTCTGTAGCACCGCCGAGAGCGGCGGGAGCAACGGGGCGAGCGCGGTCGCCAACGCCGAGATCAGTTGCGCGAGAACCGGTAGCACGGGCGTGAGTGCGGTCGCGAGACTCGAACCGAGCACGCCGAGCGCGGGTGCGATGGCCTGAAGCGAGGACCCCAACTGAGCGAACAACGGCCCCAACGCGGGCATGACCGCTTGTGCAAGGGTGGTGAATGCGCTCAGCAATCCGCCGATGAGCGGGGCGAGTCCCTGAAGCATCGTCACAAGGCCGCTGAAGAACGCGGGGTCGAGGTTGGCGAACACGGCGCCGACGCTCGATGCGATCGAACCGAGCGCGGTTCCGACTTGACCCATGACGGGCGCGATGTGGGCGCCAAACTGGGCGAAGCTGCCGACCATCGACTGAATGCCCGGCCCCATCGTGGCGACCATCGATGCGACCCCGCCGAGCGCGGTTTGTATGGCGGGCATCTGACCGGCGAGTGTCGAGGCAATCCCGTTGAACACACCGGACACCGCCGACGCGATGCCCTGTACCTGCGGCGTGATCCCAGCCATGAGCGTCGACAGCGACGCGAACCCGGCTTGCATTTCGGTCGCGAACGTCGAAGACACCGCGGATTTGAGCGAGTCGAGCGCCGGTTGTGCGGTGGCGGCGGCTTCCTTAATCCCGTCCATGCCGAGCGCGATGGTTCCGGCCATCGCCGCGAAGGCGATCCCGACTCCGGCACCGGCGACCGCGAGTCCGCCGAGTGCGCCACCGGCAACGCCGATCGCACCGCCGAGACCGGCCACGGCTGCGGTGGCGAGTCCGATCTTTCCGGCGCTGCCCGCGATGCCTCCCAGACCGCCGTCCTTGTCTCCGCCGACGCTGCGGTGCCGCGTGGTGATCGTCGAGGTTCGGTTCTGGGCGAGGTCGCGCAACCGGGCTTGCGTCGCCCGGTAGGCCGATTCGTTGATCGACGGCGAGACCTCCACGCGCAGGTCCATTCGTCGAAGTCGCCGGTTGACGTCGACCTCGAACTTGGTCCACGCGGCTTCGGTGATCTCCGGTGTAATCGCGACCTTCACCCGGAAGTCCTGCGCACCAAGCGCGGTCTTAGTGTCGCGCGCGAACCAGCCGACATCGGCCCGTAGGTCGACATCGGCGGTGAGCGGATCGCGGCGCAGGTCGTTGCGCGCTTTGGTGTGGAAACCACGCGCATCGGGCACCAAAGCGACGGCACCCTGGCCGACCTGGAACGTTTTCCCCGCCATGTGAGGGGTCACCTAACTACGACGTTTTGACCCTCCCCGGTCATATGCGGGGTTTCATGGCCCGCACGTCGTGACCATTCTCGCATGGTCTGTCAAAACTCAGATCGACGAGCCGAACCCGAACCCGTTGGTGCCCTTAGTTTTTGAGTTGACGTCAACCGGCCCGTTGCGGTGCTTGGTCCCGATCGCAACGACCGGCGCGCGGCGACGACGTGCCCGATGGGCACCGGCGGCGATGATCCTTGGACGCGGTTCGGCGTCTTCGTCATGCTCGTCGCGCCACGCGCCATAATCGGCCCGCTCGGTGTCGCTCGACAGTTCGTAATCGCTGAGGTCGACGTCCTCCTCGAACCCGTCGACCTCAACCGCGAGCACCTCCCGGCCGAATAACCGAAGTACGATCAGCACGCGACACCCCCACGTGCGGCCGACATCGCCGCGCGGATCGCCTCGGTCGACGCGATGGCCTCGCGCGCCCGCTGCTCGCGTCGCAACCGGGCGTCGCGTAGCTCGATCTCGTCGAGTTCGCGGGCGATGAGTGCGCGGGCGTTGGCCTCGCGCTCGGCGCGAAGCTCCGGCGTGGGGTCGGGGTCGGTGAACTGCCAACCGCTCTCGAACACAACCCGCGTCCACCACCGGCCTTGCGCGTGCTCCGGCCATGCCTCACCGTCACGGCCCTTGCTGTTGCCATCACCGCGCGGCTGACGTCGAAACGCGGCCTCGTCGAGCACCGAATCCGGCACCATCGCGTCACGGCCGTAGTGCGCGCGGTAGCACTCGGCGCGCAGGCAGCGTAAGCACTCCCACGCGACGGGCGAGATTACGTTTTTCACGGTGCGAAGTCGCACATGCGTTGTGCGCGCAGTCAATTCGTGTCCGCGGGCGCACTCGGCGGGCACGTGCAATCGTCGATCCTCGGTCACGCGGCGCGCTCTCTCTCGAACTCAACCGGCGCGCGGCCCCTGTCGTCGAGGAGATCGTGATCGGCGCACCACTCCTCGAATGCGGCGCGTGCACGGTCGCTGGCGAGTTTGGTACGCCAATGCGGCCACGCGAGCCGCTCGCTCGGCTCGATCCGCCGGGGTGCGGTCGCGAAGGGATTGCACTCACATGACCCGGTCTTCAGGCACGCGCGCGGGTGCCCGTACGCGGCCACGAACTCGGCATCGGTCCGGGGCTTGGCCGGGATGCGGTCGAGCTGGACGTCGGCGAACACGTCCTCGGGCATCTCCTCGGGCGTGATCTCGCGGCCGTTGCTCCCCGCGACCTCTCCGGCGCCTGCCATCCGTGCCATCAAAGTGCTCGCTGTTCAGGGGTGAGCGGCTGGTTGCGCCGCTGCTGCGGTCGGCGTGCGCTGGCCTGCTGGCGCTGCGTCACGCCGGTGTACCCCCCGGGCGCGATGGTGCCGGGTGGCTTGCCGGTGCTGGTCAGTCTCCCCGCGTTGGCCGCGACGGTGAACCGGTGTTCGATCAGGGTTTGCAGCTTCGACAACGTAAGGCGTTGCTGCCGAATCTCGGTCGTCGCCGGGTTGTTCTTGACCGAACCCTGCGAGGTCGTGATCACGGCGCCGTCGTGGTCGATGCTGCGCTGAAGCGCGGCGATGATGTCGATTGTGCTGCACGCATTTTCGATGAGTACCTCGTCGCTGTGGTCGAGGACCAAGTTCAGGCGCGTTGCTTCCGCGGTGTAGTGCTCGCGCAGCGCACGCGCGGACATGTCGACCCCCGCGGGCTTCGCCTTCGGGGTGGGCTTGGGCTTGCGCTTGGCCGGGGGCATCACGCCGGGTCCGTGATGTTGTTGAGGGCGTCGAACGGGGCCTCCGACATCTTCGCGGTAGCGATACCAAGGTGAAGCGACGCGGTCTGAATCAGCCGCTCGGCCTTGACCTCGTTGTAGCTGCCGATGCCCTTTCGGCCCTCGTCGAAGAGTGCCTCGGCTTCGGCCAACTGCGCTTCCGCGATGTCGAGATGTCGGGTTGCGCTCTGTTCGGCCATGTTCGGTGCTCCCTTGTTCGTCCCCGGTTGTCTGGCGACCGACCCCGCGAAAAACGGTGGGTTACGTGGGTTACGTGGGTTACGTGTGTGACCTGGCGGGCTGGTCAGAGTCCATTGTCGCATGTCTGTCAAAAGTGACACGCCGACTCCTGTTGCGCCGCAACCGATCTCGGTTCCGGTTGACGTCAACCGTGCGAACTGCCGGCTACCGAACTAGCTTCCACTTCCGTTCGATCCGCGCGATCTCGTCGGCGAGTTGGCGGGACTCGTCGTAGCTGCCTTCTATGTACGACGCGCGGCAATCCTCGCTCAAGTGCGGCCTAAGCGACTCGAACCAAACGGTGCCCGCGACGGCGGGTAGCGGGTGCTCTGCCGGGTTCTGATCCCAATCGTTGTAGGCCTTCGTCGCTGTGGCGAGACCCTCACGCCACTCTCGAATC
>NZ_DLSO01000142.1:13038-13195 GCF_002500165.1 Gordonia sp. UBA7860
CCCTCACGCCACTCTCGAATCGTGGTCCGTTGCCACTGCTCGGCCGTTCGCTTGCGCTCGACTCGCCAATTGATGAGTGGTGCGGCAAGCGACGTGAGTGCGCCGACCGCGGCACCGCCGAGCGCACCGACGACACCGGCCCAGACAGGATCAACCA
>NZ_DLSO01000143.1:0-13899 GCF_002500165.1 Gordonia sp. UBA7860
TTGTCGGGTGTGTTCATCGCCTTGTTGTCGGGTGTGTTCATCGCCGCCCACTACCGTCCGCGGCGGGGATGCGCGGGCAGCAGCCCAGCGCGGCGGAGTTGTCGGCCGCCAGCGACCGCGCCAGCATCACCAGGTCAGCTACCCGCGGATCACCCACGGAGTACCGCAGTTTCTTCCCGTCGCGGCGCGCGAGGACATACCCGCAGTCGGCCAGGCAGGACAGGTGTACCGACACCCGGGGCTGCGAGATGCCGGCGTGTTCGACGCAGTCGGCGGAGGTGCGCTCCCCGGCGAGGATGAATTCGAGGAGCTTGAGCCGGGTCGGATCCGACAGGGCGCGAAAAAACTTCGCCGTCGTATCCAGATGCGTACACGCCGACTCGGCACCGGGCACGGTGACAGTGGCGGTGGTGGACCGGGCCATGGGATCGCCTCCACGAGACTTGAACTATTCGGATAAGCGCATAATATGGTTCCGGTAGATATTCGTCAACACGAATAGCAGCCGTTGTCGGTTCAGCGGTTGCCCGACCAGGAGGCACCCTCGTGACCTTGACAGATTCCCGCGCCGATCTGGCGATCATCGGTTCCGGCTCGGCGGCGTTCGCCGCCGCCATCGCCGCGGTCAACCTCGGCAAACGGGTGGTGATGGTGGAGCGCGGGACGGTCGGGGGCACGTGCGTGAACGTCGGGTGTGTGCCCTCGAAGGCGCTGCTGGCCGCCGCCGAGGCCCGCCACGCCGCCGAGGCGGCGGGCCGGTTCCCCGGGCTCACCCCCGCCGAGGTGCCGCTGGATTTCCCCGCCCTGATCGCGGGCAAGGACGCGCTGGTCGGGCAGCTGCAGGCGGAGAAGTATGTCGACCTGGCCGCCGACTACGGGTGGGAGATCGTCTCCGGCACCGCGGTGTTCGACGGCAGCGCCGAGGCACCCGTGCTGCGGGTCGCGCGCGCCGAGGGCGGTGTACGGGTGATCGAGGCCGACCAGTATCTGATCGCCACCGGTGCCGCGCCCTGGGCTCCGCCGATCGACGGCCTCGTTGAGGCCGGGTATCTGACCTCGACCACCGCCATGGACCTCCAGCAGCTGCCGGAGTCGCTGATCGTGGTGGGTGCGGGCTATGTGGGGCTCGAGCAGGCCCAGCTGTTCGCCCGCCTGGGCAGCAAGGTCACGGTGATCGCGCGTAGCCGGCTGACCTCGGGTGAGGAACCGGAAATCTCGGCCGCGCTCGAGGCCGTCTTCGCCCACGAGCGCATCGACGTGCTCACCACCGCCACCGTCGAGAAGGTCCTCGCCGACGACGGGCACAAGGTGGTGACCGTGCGCACCGGCGGCGGCGCCAGCACCGAGCTGCGGGCCGAGCAGGTGCTGATGGCCACCGGCCGCCGCCCCAACACCGCCGGGCTGGGCCTGGATGCGGTCGGCGTCGCCGTCGACGAGCGGGGCGCGGTCGTGGTCGACGACCGCCAGCGCAGCAGCAATCCGCGCATCTGGGCGGCCGGGGACGTGGCCGGGGATCCGCAGTTCGTGTACGTGGCCGCCGCGCAGGGCACCCTGGTCGCCGACAACGCCCTGGCCGGTGCCGATCGCGTCCTGGACTACACCACGGTGCCGCGCGTGACGTTCACCAGCCCCGCGATCGCCTCGGTCGGACTGACCGACGCGCAAGCCGCCGCGGCCGGGCTGGCCTGCCAGTGCCGGGTGCTGGGGTTGTCGAGCGTGCCGCGGGCGCTGGTCAACCGGGACATCCGCGGCCTGGTCAAGATCGTCGCCGAAGCCGGCACCGGCCGGATCATGGGCGTGCACGCCCTCAGCGACGGCGCCGGGGACCTGATCACCGCCGCCACCTATGCGATGACCGCGGGTCTGACCGTCGACCGGCTCGCCCACACCTGGGCGCCGTACCTGACCATGGCCGAAGCGCTGAAACTGACCGCGCAGACTTTCACCACCGACGTCACCAAACTGTCCTGCTGCGCAGGCTGACGCCGTCGGACGGGAGGCAGTGATGAACGGACACATGACGATCGGGGACCTCTCGGCCCGCACCGGGGTGCCGGTGAAGGCGCTGCGCGAGTACACCGACCTCGGCCTGATCTACACCCTGGGCCGCAGCCCGGCCGGCTACCGCCTCTACACCGACGACGCGGAGTGGTGCGTGCGGTTCATCGGCGAGCTGCGCGGCCTCGGGCTCACCATCGCCGAGATCTGCCAGCTCACCTCCACCGACCGTGACGACCACGGCCGTTCGGTCGGCGCCCATCTCGCCGAGCTGCTGCAGCGGTCGCGGCAGCGGCTGCGCCAGCGCATCGCCGATGCCGAGCAGATCCTCGACCGCATCGACGCCTTCGAAACCGCACACCGTGCGCATCTGGCCACCGACGACCTGTGCTGGGCCGGTGACCCGTGCGGATGCGAGCTACGGGCTTGACCCTCACCCCGGGGACAGACCCTACCGTCGGCACCGTCACTGTCCGATCGCCCTCGAGGAGTCCGATCCCATGAGTACCGACAACCTCACTGCCGACGTTTTCGCCAAGATCCTGCCCGCCGGCCGGGACCGGGCGCTGATGCGCGCCGCGCTGCGGCTGCTCGCCCACGGCACCCCGGTCACCGTCACCGAACTCGCCGCCGCCGCGGGAGTGCCCGACCTCGACCCCGCGCAGACGCCGATCGGCGCCGACGTCGAATACGACGAGGCCGGCCGGATCGTCGGCTGGGGCCTGACCCTCAACCCGACCCCGCACCGGTTCAGCGTCGGTGGCCACCAGCTCTACACCTGGTGTGCCCCCGACACCCTCATCTTCCCCGCCGTCATCGGCGCACCCGCCTGCATCGAATCCGACTGCCCGATCACGGGCACCACCGTGCGCCTGACCATCGACCCCGTCACCGGGGTCAGCGACCTGGAACCGGCCACCGCGATGGTGGCCTTCGTCGACCCCGACCGGATCCAGCCCGGTCACCTCCGCGCCACCTGCTGCAACCCGCAGATGTTCCTCGCCACCTCCGACGCCGCCCACCACTGGCAGGCGAAATTCCCAGGCATGACGGTGCTGCCGGTCACCGACGCCTACCACCAGCTCGCCCGCCCCCTCGCCGACGCGATCACCGACCCGACCACGACCACCGGAACCAGCGCCTGCTGCTAGATCGCGCCGCCGCCGATCCGGGCCGGCGCTGCGGGTCAGAACAGGGTGTCCCGCACGCGCAGCGGCCGGTACCCGGTGGGGCCGAGCTGGGCGAGTTCGGCGTCGATGTCGACCTCGATGGCGCCGAAGAAGTTGATGTTCTCGCTGTGGGCCGGGGAGATGTGCGTCAGCACCTCGTCGTCGATGCGCCGCCCGGCCCGCCGCATCTGTTCGGTCGCCAGCCCGTAATACTCTGTGGTCCAGGCGATGACGGCGTTGGTCGCCAACGTGAGGCACCATGCCTGTTCGGTCTGTCCCTCCAGGTGCCTCGCGCGCACGGCGCCTTCGTGCGCGTAGAGCAGGTCGCGGCGGAGCGCGTGCAGGGATTCGCCCTTGTTGAGCTGTCGGGAGATCTTGCGCCGATAGCCCGGGTCGGACAGGTACCGGGCGGCGTAGATCGTGCGCCGCAGCGCCCCGTATTCCTTGAGCGCCGCCGCGAGGGCGTTCTGCCGGCCCGACGCGGAGAGCTTGCCGACCAGCAGCGACGCGGTGGCGTGCCCGAACTTCAGCGACCCGCTCAGCCGGAGCAGGTCGTCGTAGTGCTCGGCGATGAGATCCAGATTCAGCTTGCGGGTCAGCAGCGGCCCGGCGTGCGGGAACGCGGACTCCACCTGGGCCCGAGGCGCCGCCCGATACAGGGTGATCCGGCCCAGGTCCCGGATGCGGGGCGAGAGCTGCAATCCGAGCAGGTCGAACAGCCCGAAGTTCACGAGGGTGACGCCGTGCGTGTCGGTCGCATGCTCGGTGATCGGCAGATCCGTTGCATTGCCGAGGATTTCGTCCAGCACGTAGTGAGCTTCGCGTCTCGTCGCGACGATGACCTTGGTGCCGTAGGTGGCGTGCTGATCGGTGACATGGGTATACGTGCTCAGTCCTTCGTTCGCGAAATAGCGGCTCAACGCTCTGGCGGTGACCGATTTGCCGCGGGTCGGGAACCGTTGCCCATCACTCGACGACAGGGTGCCGGCGCCGAAGACCGGGGTCAGCGGCAGCCTTTGGTGGTAGTCGATGATCGTCAGGTTCGCCGCCCGCAGCGTCTCCTCCCGCACATACCATTCGCTGGTCCAGGCCAGGATGTCGTAGGAGAGGCCCGACGCCTCGGCCATTCGGGTCAGCCCGAGGTTGGTGGAGTAGGCCAGCAGGACGGCGATGAGGTTGCGTTTCAGCTCCGGGCTGCGGGCCTGTTTGCCGCCGGCGTGGGTGAAGCAGTCCAGGTAGCCGGTGCGTTTGTCCAGCTCGATCAGCAGCGACACGATCGGCGCGAACGGCAGCATCTCCGTCAGCTCGGCCTTGAGCGCCGTCGCCTCCGCGGGCACATCCTCCGCCGACAGCGGTGAGATCACCAGGTCACCGGCCTCATCGAGACGGACCGGCCCGTCGCCGCCGGCGAGCACCTTCTCCAACTCGCCCATAGCGGCGTCGAGCTCGTCGGTGGCGGTCGCCAGCGCGCGAGCGGGATCAGCGGACTTGCCGACCAGGCGGCAGAACTCGTCACGCTGCGGCTCCCACGCCTGCGGGGTCAGCAGGTACGCGGCCGGGTCGGCGTAGCGGCGCGACCCCGGCACGAACACATCCCCGCTGCGCAACCCGTCACGCAGCCCCAGCAGCACGCACAGCTCCCAGTAGTGCCGATAGGCGGTGGTGTTACCGGCTTTGCGGGCCTCGTCGAGGTAGCCGCGCCACTTCGTCGGCACGAACCCGGTCGGCGCGTCGTCGGGCACCTTGCGGGTACCGGTCGCGTTCAGCTCCCGCAGCATGTGCACCCCGATCAGCAGCTCGGTCGCGGCGGTGCCGCCGGCGAACCGGACTGTCGACAGCACCTGCGGGGTGAACTGCCGCAGGTAGGAGTACGAGCTGCCCAGAGCGGCCAGGTGCCCGTGATCGCGCGGCAGCCGAGGCTTGGCCTGCGCGACCGCGGCCCGCAACCGCTCCCATCCGATCCGATCGCCCCGGATCAGGCCGCCGATCTCCTCGTCGGGGATCTGCAGGTCACAGACGATCGCCAGCAGGTCGTCGAGCAACCCCTGCCGATCCTCTCCGGCCTTACCGCGCTCGGCCAGCTCGTCGCGCATCCGGCGTTCGGCCTTGCTCAACCTGGCCGAGATCGCCTGATCGAACAGCTGCACCACCTCGTCGAGCACATCGGTGGCCGACTGCGCCAACACGGTGAGCAGAATCGGGTAGCGGCGTTGCGGATCCCGGCGTTCGAGGGCTTGGCCCGTCAAGCGGCGGCCCACCGTCGCCAGGAACCGCCGCCGCTCCGCCGGCAGCACCGACATGTCCAGCTCATCCGCGCCCAGGTTGCGCAGGAACACCAGCTTCTCGACCTCGGCCTTCACCGCGGTCGCCGACGCCTCCACCGGGCCGGTCGACAACCACCGCAACCGCGACATCTCGATCGACGGGTCGACGACCAGCAACGCATCCAGTTCCTTACACCGCTGCGGCGTGAACTCGCGCGCCAACCGGTCGTAGGTCTCCCGCTGCGCCCGCGTGCGAGCGTGCGCGACCCGGCGGACCACCGTTTCCGGGCCCGGCCGGATCACCCGCGCCGAGATCAGGTACTCACACGCCAGCCGGAACAACAGCGTCGGCGAATCGTGCTCCATCGCCCGCGCCAGCAGAAACTCATCCAGCTCCTTCAACTCCATCGCCCCGGCAGGCCGCCACCCCAGATACTGGGCCACCAGCCGCACATGCTCGGTCCGCGTCTGCGCCCGCTTGCCATACGAACGAAGCTGCGCTGCATCGATATTCAGCTGATCCGCCAGCCGGGCCACCGCCACCGGCGGCGCCGACGGCACCTTGTCCGGCACGAACCCCAGCCACGGCAAGGTGCACAACGCCACCGCCAGGCCCAGACGGACCGCAGGGCCCCTGCCCTGCGGAGCAACAAACGCCAGATCCGCCGGGGTCAGCGTGAAGTACCGGAACAACTCCTCACGACTGATCTCCGGGAACTCCCGCAGGCGCTGCAACTCCTCGTCCGCGAATACCCGCGTCGCCACGAACCCCAGCCTCCAACACGCCGACCAACCTCATCGGCAGACAAGCCAAGCACCAACCACCCCGGCCCGCAGCCCGAACCGAGAAATCGCCGCTGACCAGGCACTACGCGAACTTCGTTGTTTTTTGCGCCATTACTACCGGGACCCCTTCTTGAGTGAGCCCTTGCTCGATTCGGAGCGCCCTGATTCGGTGGCCGACAGCTTTGCGGTGCTTGGCCCACGACTCCTGTCGATGCGGATCGACTTGAGATGGGCGAGTTGGCACCCACCAAGTACCGACGATGGCTACCGGAAAGTCTGCCCTACTAGTAGTACTTTGATGGCGTGGGAGCGGAAGTGCGCAGGGAGTGGGCCTCGCCGATGGCCTTGGAGATTCTCGACGAGATGGTCGCGGTCCTGGACGAATGCGGAGCAGTCCTTTTGATGCTCTCCGATGAGGCAGCGCTCAACCTTGACGAGCTGGGCGAGGTCGTCGACGTCGCTCGCGGCGAGGCCGTTAACGCGTTCGGAGCCGCGAGTCTGCTGAATCAGTGTGCGGAGTTGAGTGAGTCATGGACCGATGATCTGTCTCGTCCTCGTGCGATCTACGCTCGGCACTCGAAAGCAGTGCGAAACGGAGCGGCGCGTGTGAAACCGGCGGTGCCCACGGCCCGCTTCCCGATGGCTGAGGAGGCTATCGAGGACGTCCTGGACAGTCACCGGCAGTTCAGCGAGACGAGCGCGGAGCGACCCACCTGCTCGGCCTTCGCGAAGTCCAAGGGGCGCACGTGCACGAAGCCTGCAGCGTGGATGGGCCCCAACGAGTTTCTGTCGCACTGCTACGGCCACCTCGACGCGGATGAGCGACGGCAGTACGACGAGCGTCGCGACAGACAGGCTGAGCAGCAGAGGCTTCATCAGGCTGAGGTGGTCGCGCGGCTCTACGAGGAAGGCCGCATGGTCGCGGCGGAGTGGGCTGAACGTCGGCGACTGAGGATAGCGTCGGGCGAATAGCTAACCCGGTAACAGTTCCATCGAGTAGCCCCACCCGACCACGCTCTCTACACGAGGTAAGCGCATGCCAGTTGCCACCAGCGCCTCATACAGCTGCTCCGCAGCCTCCGCATCGATGTCGTCCAAGCGTTTGTAAGCCTCGATCACGATGTGCATTGTGGTCTCGAATCGCACACCTCTGGCTCGCGCCTGTTGCCTGGCGTCACCGTCATCGATCACGGCGGTCATGCCGCGCTTGGTTGCGCATGCTAGGACTGCACACTCTCCGAGGTTCTTGGTTTGGGCATCGCCAGGCCCCGATGGCATATCGATCTTTATTAGTAGTTGCAGTCTCTCCTCTTCCTCGGACAGGATTCCGCGCTCAACCCAGGGCAACGTATCGATGTCGGGTAAGTCATATCCCAGATCCCGGCCACGCTCGATTTCCACACCGACGCTATCCGGGATGAGAATCAGCCCTTGGGGCGCGAGCCGATGCAACACGTCCTCTCGTTTTGCACGGCAAAAATGGGTGAAAGTAGAGGTGTCCATCACCCAGCGGGTGTCGCTGGAGGCTGTCACAGGTTCACGTAATCGGCGGCAACCTCGGCGCGCTGCTCGGGAAGGTCACGCTGGTCCATTGCGCCGCGGAGTAGTTCTACAGCGCGCGCCACGGGAATTCGACGGTCTACGTAGGCCTCGATGATCGCCGCGGTTATGCCAGGCGACAGAGAGGGCGCTTGCAGCTCTTCGGTGTCGAGTGTGATGCCCAGTTTGGCAAACTCACCAGCGACGGGAACGCGGCCGTCCAGCGAGCGAAACTCATCCTCGTCGATCAGACTCAGGTTTCGCAAGTGAAGGATCACGGCTGACCAGGACATTCGAAATGCCGCAGCGACCCGTATTGTCCGATCGCGCACGGAGTCATCAAGATGATCGTTCCATATTGCGGTGACTCCTGATCGGGGAGCCAGGAAATATGCGGCGAAAGAGTTAATCCGCTTCTCTGCCTCGTCAGCGCCAACGTCGTATGGATCTCCAAATAACCAATGTCCAAGCTCATGTGCGAGAGACATGCGCCGACGGCCAGGTCGGGCATCTCCGTCGATGACAGCTGCTGCGGCTTCTCCATTGACCTCGACCAGCGCGCCGTCGGCACCACCGTTGCCGAGCGCCAGGGAACACGAGTAGAGGCCGAATCGCTCAGCAACAGCTGCCAAGCCGATCAACGGTCCGCTATCAAGCCCCAGATGGGAGCGCACCTCCAGTGCAGTTTGTTCAGCCTCGAAATGCGTCCTTGGGGTTCGCCATGAGGGTCGATCGGTGATAGCTCGGGCAAGCACACCGGAAGCGAGCAACGACGCTACGTCACCGGCGAACAGCTCGAGCTGCCGGTCCAGTCGGGCGGTTACCTCATGCGAGGGTCCTGCGTCGGTGCGTCGGCTCACGACGGATGGGAGTGGTTCACGGACAAACCACGCCAAGGGGACTTCTAGTGCTGCTGCGAGGTTGACCAGTTCCACGGCGGACACCTTGCGTTCGCCCTTCTCTATCCGTCCTAGTGCTGTGCGTTCGATGCCGACACGGTTCGCCAGGTGTTCCTGTGTGATGCTGAGATCGTTGCGTGCCTGGGCGATCCGCTCACCAAGTACTTTCCCGTCCATGTGTGCGATTTTCGCACATTGCGTCGGTTGGTGTCGAGAAGGCTGTGCATACCTTGGCAGACGTGGCTCCGGCGCCCTCGTGTCACCGGAAGGTGTGCGACTGCGGCAGCGGTCCAATTGCAGGCAGGGCGCGGCGCAGCCTACCCCTTCGAACCCCCGGCGTTCGGCGGTGTTAACCGCCGCTGCAGGTCACCAAGTGCTTCGCTTGCTTTTGCCAAGATATCGGAGGCGCAGACGGTGCAGTAGGTGGACTGATTCTGTGGTCCGTCTCGTACGACGAGACAGGGATCGCCCTTGAGAATGACATGTGTGTCCTTCCTATAGCACTTTCGTCGCCGCCCTGCGACATCTGAACTGACGTGTTTCAGAATGTTCTTTACCGCCGCCATTCAGTCACTCCTCGATTGCTGTTCTGATCGTCTCGGCCACTTCGTCTCCGATTTCGTCGAGTGAGTCGTATGCGGTCTGGAGTTGGTCAATCGTCCACTTCTCCCGACTGCTCTTGCCTTGCCCGGCGAAGTTGTTGATCTCCCGGTTCAGCAGGGCGTACAACGCGTCTGCGTTGTTGCCACGCGTTCCCTTGATGGACCGTCTGATATCGAAGCCAGCGCGGGCAAGACCGAGGTCGGCGAGGATGCGTTGGTGGATCGACTTTGAGCGGCTATCGAGCCGCGTGCGCAGCGTCTGGCGCCGCACCTGAGGCTGGATGGGTACCGCATCGGCGGGTTTCTCCTCGTGCTCTCTACGGTGGGCGAGCTGTGCACGGAGCGCATCCGCGGTGATGCCCAGCTCGCGGAATGAAAAGCCGCCTGTTCCCTTAGCATCGAGCATTTCTTCGATAACTCGGTCATCGTTTGGATCCAGAAACGAACGGTTCAGGAAGTGACTTAGGCGTTCGTCCTGTGCGACCGGGTCGTCAAAGCGGTGAGCGAATTGTTCGGAATTTTGACCCTGACGTTGCCCACTAGAATCGGATTCTTCGCCACGGGCCCAACCCCGGACAATCTGTTGATCCTGGGTGTCAAGGTCGCGGAACTCGTCCCATTTTTCTTCGTTGTTGAGTCCTACGTGCGAGACCACAAAGCCCTGGTTGTTGGGGCTGTTTGGGTCGTTAAGATCGATCGTACGCATAACACGTCCGACGAATTGGATGTAGGGGGACAGCGACCGGTAGGGTCTGAAGATCGCTGCCACGCTTAATGGTGGGTGGTCAAATCCCTCGCCGAGCATTGCAACCTGCACTATCGCATCGATCTGGTTGTTGCGGAGCTTAGCTAGCACCGCGACCTTGCGGTCTTCGGCAAGATTGCTGTGGATAGTCTCAGCTTGGAGTCCCATCTCCTGAAAGATCGCGCGTACCTGGTCGGCGTGGTCGATTGACATCGCTGACGCTGCGATCTGATGAGGGAAGCCCGTTGCCGCCCGAAGTGACTGCAGCTTCTCTGCTGCTTTTTCGGCGATGTGGCGATTGCAGTCGTCTGAAAGTGCGACTCCTCGACGGAACCAGGCTTCCTCCTTTAGCTCGAGAATCTCCTCCAGGGTGTATGTGTCACTCTCACCGCGAGCGTTGAACGTAATTTCTGCAGGATGTGCTGAAGCCGAGACAATGTGTTTGATATAGCCGTTCAACATCGCACGGGCGAACGGGTAACGATAGATCAGCTCGCCGAGCAGGTCCCTATTGTCGGCACGAAATGGTGTCGCCGTGAGGCTGACGAATCGCGCTTGAGGGAAAGCGCGGACAACTTTCTGCCAACTCTCAGCGGCGACATGGTGTCCTTCGTCGATGATAATGAGATCGAAGAAGTCGTGCGGAAACTGTGATAGCCACCGGTCTGCGCCGCTAGCAAGCTGCTGAATATTGGCGACAACGATGTGGCTGTTGACGCAGTCGTCGATGTTTGCCTTGGGGCCGTCTACCAGTGCCGCAAATGGTCCGGATGTGAAGGAGTCGAGGATCCCAGCCTTCTTCCAGAAGCACGAGGCGTTCGAGATATTCAGATCAGCGTAGAGGCCCTGGCGAATTGTGGTATTCGGAGCAACGACGAGTGTTCGCGTATGCGAAAGGCCGAAAGGAAGGATCGCCGCGACCCCAGTCTTTCCGCACCCCACCGGCAACTGGATGATTGCAGGGGTCGTTTTCTCGGCGAAGTGGTGAACTGCAGCCTCATAGGCCTCTTTCTGGGGTTCGCGTAGCTGCGGGTTGCCATGGATATCGGCGTGTGCGGCGTCGAAGAAGCCAGCGACAACGTCCTTGGCCTTCTCGGCAGTGTTGTATTCGAGCCGGAATGGCTCCAGATCCGCGATTCGGTAGAAGCGGTACTGACTACCAGGGCGACGCACCGCGGTAAGGGTGCCCCCCGCGTCCCATCGTCTCAACGTGGCTGCGGAGACACCTACGTACGCGGCAGCCTGCGCAATGGTGAGGTAGTCGTCATAGGAGTCGCTCATGATTCATCAATCTACCGCATGATTGTCTAACATTGCACAACTCTGTCGCAAAATTCTTGATGCTCCGCAGAGGTAGGGAGCAGTGTCCCGAGCGTGAACCCGCCAGCTGGGAGTCTGTGGCATCCGGCGGTACATCGACATCAACTACCTGAGCGCTGAGGCGAGACTTGCTACTGAAGATTGCTCATGTTGTTGCTGATCTCCCGCTGTCGGCCGGTGGCCACATGTTGGTAGAGCGCCGCCATGTCCGCTGTGGTGTGCCCGAGCCGCTCTTGAAGCTCGGCCGTCGACGCGCCCGCTTGAGCGGCAAGTACCGCGCCAGTATGGCGCAGCGCGTGAACGTGCATCTCCGACTTCGCCGCCGGTAGTGCAGCTTTGAATGCCTTGGTGAACGTCGCGCGAGGCAGGCGATCCCCGCGAAAGTTGGTCACCAAAAGCGTGTTTGGTCCCTTATGAATGCTCTCCAAGCGCTGACGAATCGCCACAGCCAAGTCCGGCGGCACCCAAACATCCCGAGTGCCCGCATCAGACTTGCTGCCCTGCTTGACGACGGGCACTCCGTCGACGAGCGGCGCAGACCGTCGGACATGGACCACCATGCTTTCTGGACCGTCGTCGATGTCTTTCACGCGCAGCTCGGACACTTCGGCGTACCGCAGTGCGCACCAGGCCATGATCGGGAGGGCGATCGCGTAGTAGCTGGGCAACTTCGCCGCAGTCTCGGCAATTTCCGCTGGGGTCAGGAGAATGATCTGGCGCCGGCTGGGGCGCTTCCCGTAGCGCTTGAATCGGGGGCCATCTGCCGGGCTGCTTGTGATGATCTCGCGCTCGACCGCCTCTTTGAGTAGGGATTTGAGCAGATTCCAGGCGTGTGCGCGGCTCGCTTCGTATTCGGCGCCGAGGCCGCGCCACCACTCCTGCAGGTCGTCGGCCGTGATGTCACGGACTACGAGGTCTCCGAGGCCCGGCTCAATGCGCGTCTCCCACAAGCGCTTGTAGTTGGACCTGGTCGTCGGCTCAAGGCGGCGCCCAGCGAGGGCGTCTTCTGCGAACTCCCGCAACCGAATTGATGACCGGGCCGCCTCTTTGGCGCGTTCAGCCGGCGGTGTCCAGGTGCCCTGGTCGATCAGTTGCCGCTCCTTGTGGAGCCACGCTTCTGCGGCCATCCGCGTATCGAACGTCTTCGGCGCGTTGAACCTCGTCAGGGTGCCGTCGTGGATGTGCATGTACGAGGCCGCGAAGCGGCAACTCTCCGAACGCGGCGCGCGGACGTACCCCCAACCTCGTCGTCGGCGCTTACTCGGCAAGGCTTGTCCTTCGCATCGTCACCCGTGCATCACGGTGCGCATTCATGCGCACTCATGTCGATATCGTGGCTGATATGGATGGTAGCGCGTGGATGCTTGCACTGGTCAGTGCTCGCGGCTAGAGTCGCTCTCACCGGGCAATATGTACGTCGTGTCGCCTGGTGACACAAATGAATGGGTCCTCAAGTGCAACCAGGTTCGAGTCCTGGTGGGGGAGCAAAACAGGTCTTGCACAGCCATGTTGTGATCGGCCCGACGAGTAGGCTGGTCGAGAATCGCGCAGAAATCCCGCAAATGGTTCCGGACTGACCAGACTGGGCGGGATTTCACGGTATGGACTGTGCCCGACCGCGTCGGTGTGGCGACTCGACGACGTGGGTGATGCCACTGGCCGCTGAGTGAGGCAGTCGAAGAGTTCCAGCAGTCCGTAAACTCGGACATATGCCCCTCGACCTCCAGCAATCCGCGCGAGTCTCGGCACCCGTAGCGTGGGCCGTCCTCATTCTGTCCATCACCCAGGCCCTGGCCGTGTTTCTCCCACTGGCGCTCTTCGACGGTGAGCCCAACGACGATGGTGTCGACCTGTTCATCAGCCCCGCCGGCTACGCATTCGCGATCTGGGGCGTCATTTACGTGCTGTCGATCATCACCGCCGTCGTCTTCGTGCAAAAGCGGCAGACCGGCACGCAGTTCGGGCAACGTCTCGCCGTCGACCTGGCCATCGCGTGCGGAGCCGCGACGCTGTGGTTGATCGTGTCGGCAGCCTCGATCGACTGGCTGCCCTCGATCCTGCTCACCGTCATGGCCATCGCATTGCTCGACGCCGCGCGCATCGCGGCACTTCCGGTCGAAAGCCATTCTTCGACAACCACTCTCGTCCGCGTCACGATCGGCATCTACGCGGGATGGGCAACCGCTGCGGTGTTCGTCAACTGGGCATCAGACATCGCACGTAGCGGTGCGGCCGACGAGTCGTCGGTCGGTTGGCAACTCGTGGTCCTGATCATCGCTGCGCTCGTAGCGGTCACCGTCACCTACCTTTACGGCAGTGTGCTTCCATCGCTGCCCATTACCCTTGCGTGGGCGCTGCTGGCCATCGCTGTGAATGCGTGGTCGACGTCGACTCCGATCGCGGTTGCCGCCGTCGTGGGCATTGTCGCTGTGGCACTGGCCTATTGGGCGTCGACGCGGCGGAGCTCCGTCTCAAAGGGCGCGCTGTCGCGGGCGTGAGCGGAGTCCATGCATCCGCTGTTGCAGTAGCGGAATTCACCCGAGAATCGACCGTATACGCGACGAAGCCCGGTTCCGA
>NZ_DLSO01000143.1:14125-52014 GCF_002500165.1 Gordonia sp. UBA7860
TCGGAACCGGGCTTCGTCGCGCCGGGGTGCCTCTCACAACGCAGCGTCGGCGACCTCCAGTGCGGCGTCGAGGATCGCGAGTCCTTCGCGGGCCTCGTCGTCGGAGATGGTGCATGGCGGGCAGACGTGGATGCGGTTGAAGTTCGCGAACGGCAGCATTCCACTCGACTTGCACGCTGCGATCACCTTGTTCATGGCATCGCTGCTAGCGCCGTAGGGGGCGAGTGGCTCGCGAGTCTCTGAGTCCTTGACCAATTCGACGGCCCAGAAGACACCTGCGCCACGTACCTCGCCGACGCTGGGATGCCGCGCTGCGATCCGCTCGAGCTCGGGACCGATCACCTCGGCGCCGACGCGTGCGGCATTCTCGACCATTCCCTCGTCGGCCATCGCGTTGATCGTCGCGACAGCGGCCGCGGTCGCGAGCGGGTGACCCGAGTAGGTCAGCCCGCCGGGGTACGGGGTCTCGGCGAAAGTTGCTGCGATGTGCGGACTTATCGCGACACCGCCGAGTGGGACGTAGCCCGAGTTGACGCCCTTGGCGAAGGTCAGCAGGTCGGGGACGATGGGACCCTGCTCGTCGTCGCCGTGCTCGATCGAGAACCACTTGCCGGAGCGTCCGAAACCGGCCATCACCTCGTCGGCGATGAAGACGATGCCGTACCGGTCGCAGATCTCCCGCACCCCGCGCAGGTAGCCGGGCGGCGGAATCATGATGCCTGCGGTGCCGGGAATGGTCTCCAGGATGATCGCCGCGATCTGCGATGGACCTTCCATGCGGATGGTCTCTTCCAGGTGGTCGAGAGCGCGTTCACACTCCTGCTCCTGCGTGGTCGCATGAAACCGCGACCGGTAGAGGAACGGCCCGAAGAAGTGCACGACGCCAGCGTCGCCGTAGTCGTTCGGCCAGCGTCGAGGATCGCCCGTCAGATTCACCGCGGTGTCGGTGCCTCCGTGATAAGAGCGGTAGCGCGACAACACTTTTCGACGACCCGTGTGCAAGCGGGCCATGCGAACCGCGTGCTCGTTGGCGTCGGCGCCGCCGTTGGTGAAGAAGACCTGATTCAACTCACCGGGAGTGCGTTCGGCGATGAGTCGTGCGGCCTCCGAGCGCGCATCGTTGACATGTGCCGGCGCGACGGTACACAACTTGGCGGCCTGCTCCGCGATTGCGGCGACGACCTTGGGGTGCTGATGGCCGATGTTGGTGTTGACCATCTGCGACGAGAAGTCGAGAAGGCGATTGCCCTCGCCGTCCCACACGTAGCACCCGTCGGTGGCGGTGATCGTCATCGGCTTGAGCTTCGCCTGCGCCGACCACGAGTGGAAGACGTGCTTGCGATCGAGCTCATAGGCACGCTTCGCTGCGTCGAGATCGATGGCGGGCGTCGTGCGTTCAGATTGAATGGTCATATGCGGCAATCCGTTTCGGTACTCGGTGAAGCTCAGGCGTTCTGGGGGAATCCGAGGTTGATTCCGCCGTGGCTGGGGTCGAGCCAGCGGGTGGTGATGGCTTTGGTGCGTGTGAAGAAGTGTATTCCCTCGGTGCCGTGGGCGTGGCTGTCGCCGAAGAGGGAGGCCTTCCAGCCGCCGAAGCTGTAGTAGGCCATGGGCACGGGGATGGGGACGTTGATGCCGACCATGCCGACCTCGACTTCGTTGCCGAAGCGTCGGGCTGCGCCGCCGTCGTTGGTGAAGATGGCGGTGCCGTTGCCGTATGGGTTGTTGTTGATCAGGTCGAGCGCTTCGTCGTAGGTGTCGACGCGGACGACAGACAGGACGGGTCCGAAGATTTCGTCGGTGTAGATGCTCATGTCGGGGGTGACGTTGTCGAAAAGCGTTGGGCCGAGCCAGAAGCCGTCCGCTCCGCCGTCGGCCTCGACCGTGCGGCCGTCGAGAACGACGGTGGCTCCGGCCTTTTCGCCTGCGTCGACGTAGCCGGCGACCTTGTCGCGGTGGGCTTTGGTGACCAGGGGTCCCATGTCGGCGTTGGTGGTGCCGTCGCCGGTGACGATGGTGGTGGCGCGTTCGGTGATCTTGGCGACGAGGTCGTCGGCGATGTCTCCGACGGCGACGGCGACGCTGATGGCCATGCAGCGTTCGCCTGCGGAGCCGAATCCTGCGTTGACCATGGCGTTTGCGGCGAGGTCGAGGTCGGCGTCGGGCAGGATGATCGCGTGGTTCTTCGCGCCGCCGAGCGCCTGGACGCGTTTACCGTTGGCGGTTCCGGTGGCGTAGACGTACTGGGCGATGGGGGTGGAGCCGACGAAGCTGACGGCCTTGATGCTCTTGTTGGTCAGTAGTTCGTCGACGGCGGTCTTGTCGCCCTGCAGGACGTTGAAGACGCCGTCGGGCAGGCCTGCTTCTTTCCAGAGTTCGGCGAGCCAGATCGATGCGCTCGGGTCCTTTTCCGACGGCTTGACGACGACGGTGTTGCCTGCGGCGATGGCGATGGGGAAAAACCACATGGGGACCATGGCGGGGAAGTTGAACGGGCTGATGATGGCGACAGGCCCGAGTGGCTGGTGTACGGAGTGGATGTCGACGTTGGTCGAGGCGTTCTCGGTGTAGCCGCCCTTGAGGAGATGCGGTATGCCGCAGGCGAATTCGACGACCTCCTGGCCGCGGCTAATTTCGCCGAGTGCGTCGGAGAGCACCTTGCCGTGTTCGGCGGTGATGATCGCTGCCAGCTCTTCTTTGCGCTCGTTGAGTAGTTCGCGGAAGCGGAAGAGGACCGCGGTGCGCTTGGCCAGTGACGTGTCGCGCCATTCGGGGAACGCGTCGGCTGCGGCGGCGATGACCGTGCGCGCATCCTCGACCGACGCCAGGGCGACATTCGCGGTCACGACGCCGGTTGCCGGGTTGGTCACGGGCGCCGTCGCCGACGAATCCCCGGCGAACGCCTTGCCGTCACACCAGTGCTGCACGATCGCTGTCATCAGAACTCCTCCACAAGAACGGAATTTGGCACGCGACCCACTGTGGGCAGAGTCGTCGTACGAGTACCTTCCAGTCTGAGGTAGAACCGGCGGTGTGGCGCGCTACACTCTGTCAGTGAAATTCGAACACGTCTTACACCTCGTAAAGTCCCGTAGGTGAGATTCCGATGACTCTCACTGTCGGCGACGTCATCGATCTGCCTGTGATCCGTGCCGGGCTCCCCGACGTGTTGAGCACAGCCGGCGCGGAGCGCACGGTGAGGTGGATGCACGTCAGCGACCTCGGCGATCTCGGGCACCTGCTCGAGGGCGGAGAACTAGTCCTGACCACCGGCGAAGCGTTGCGGCGTGATCCGCGACGCTACCTCGAGAACCTCGCTCGCGCGGGCGCACTCGGGGTGATCGCTGAGTTCGACGATTCGTTCCCGATACCGCCGGAGATCGGACCGGTGGCCGTCGAGTTGGGCTTGACCGCCGTGGTGTTGCGCCGGGAGATCAAGTTCGTCGAGGTGACCGAACAGGTCCACCGCACCCTGGTTGCCGAACAGTACGCCGCCGTCGAGTTCGCGCACCGCACTCACGAGACGTTCACGCAACTCACCATGCGTCGTGCTTCGCCAGCGGAGATCACGAACAGCGTTGCAGCGCTGCTTGATTCACCCGTCGTGTTGGAGAACCTGCAACATCACGCGGTGGCGTCGGCCGGAGCGTCGGCGGCATCGCTACTTCATGACTGGGAACGCCGTTCGCGACTGCACGCCTCTGATGTCGCGTCGAATGATCTTCCGGGACAAGCGCTATGGACGATCGTCGACGTTGGTCGCGGCGACGACCACTGGGCCAGGCTGATCGTTCCCGAATCGCAGGCTGACCAGCAGCGAACGGCGATGGTGCTCGAGCGGGCCGCGCAGGCGCTCGTGATGCATCGGATGGCCGAGCGTGGCCGCCTCGACATCGAGCGGCAGGCTCAGGCAGGACTCGTCGACGACGTTCTGCAAGAACGCATTCGAGACGAGGGTGAGGTTGCGGCACGGGCATTCGCCCTCGGACTGCGCGAATCCAACGAGTACGTGCCGATCTCGGTGCGAGTGCCCGGCTGGCCGGCGAGTGACGATCCGATCGCCACACGACGACGCACCGCGCAGTTGCTCGACGTCGTGGTGCGGGTTGTCGGGGCTCAGGGACACAGTGCACTCTTCTCTGCGCGCGACGCGGGAGAGGTCCTGGTGGTGCTCGCGTTGACGACGCCACGTGGCAGGTCGCGCCAACACGCACTCGACGCTCTCGCGGCTGCGACTCGTCGCGACGTCGAGCGAACGGTTGGCCACGCAGGTGCGGTTCTTGGCCTGGGTGCGCCCGGTCGGCAGGTGATGTCGACGATCCACACGTTGCTGCAGGCGTCACAGGTGGCCGAGGTCGCGGGCGGGATGCCGACGTCGGAGCGTGTCGTCTTCGGAGTGCAGGACATCGGAATTCGAGGATTGATTTCGCTGCTACGCGACGATCCTCGGTTGCAGCGGTTCGCCGAATCGGAACTGCGCGACCTGGTGCTCGACGACATCAACAACGGGGGAGATCTGCTCGACGTGCTGCGCGGCTACCTTCAGCACGTCGGCAACAAGTCGGCACTCGCGTCACACCTTCACATGAGCCGACCGTCGTTGTACGCCAAGCTCTCTCGCATCGAACAAATACTCGGCGTCGATCTCTCCGACGGCGAGTCGGTCACCTCGCTGCACGTTGCTCTGCTCATTCTCGACGGGCGATCACAGGGTGTGGCAAGTACTTAGCCGCAAGAAGCGTTCCGGACTGCGGTCCGTTTTGCAATGTAACTATGTCCGAATTTTCAGGTGATCATAAGAAAACGGTGGTGAGGTAAGCCTTATGACACCTCCAGAGACGATCACCGACCCGAACTACGCCTCCACGATCGAGGAGGTTGCGCGATGAAGCGACGCTACCTGTGGTGGGGGCTCGGAACGCTGGTCGCGCTGATAATTGTCGTCGTCGCGGCAGGTCCGTGGGCGTACTCCAAGTGGATTGCGGGCGACGCGGACGAGGAACTCAAGCTCCCGACGTCGACGCAGGCGGCGTCGGAGAGCGTCGACGGCGCATGGACGATCGTGCCGGGACCCTCCGCCGACGCGACCCGAACGCAGGCCGGATATCGAGTCGACGAGACGCTACGTGGGCAACCCGTCACGGTGAACGGCCGCACGACATCTGTGACCGGCACGGCGACGGTGGCGTCGTCGAAGTTGGAGAACGCCGACATCACGGTCGACGTCGCGTCCATCACCAGTCCGGAATCGATGCGCGACAACCGGTTCCGCGGTGAGTCGATCATGGACACCGAGAAGTATCCGACCGCGACGTGGAAATTGACTCAGCCGGTGGATATTTCGTCTGTCCCCGAATCTGGCCAGCCGCAGGCCGTCCAGGCAACCGGCGATATCACCATCAAGGGTGTGACCAAGTCAGTAACCACGACCCTGAATATCCAGCGATCCGGGGCATCTGTGATCGTGCAGGGATCGATACCCGTCACGTGGACCGACTTCGGCGTCACCCCACCGTCACTGGGCTTCGTCGAGGTGGAGAAGACCGGCAGCATCGAGTTCCTGGTGAACCTCGAGAAGAAGTGAGCGGTGGTCTCGACAGGCTCGACCAGCGGGGCGCTCGACCCTTTCCGCTGGTTGAGCCGGCCGCGAGCGCAGCGAGCAGCCGAGTCGAAACCACATGCCTGCGCGGGAGCGGTCTCGACAAGCTCGACCAGCGGGGCGTCGGACACGCGGGGGCGCCCCTTACGCTTGCGAACATTCGGTAAGCGCGGCAGACTCCAACACGGACCACAGCGTCGCCGCGGCGCGGGAGGGATCGCGATCGGATGACCGACGAGCGCCAGCAGTGCAGGTCATCTCCGTCGGTCTCATCTATCCCGCTGAACCGTCGTCGATTCTTCACTCTGAGCGCCGCTGCAGGCGTGGGTGTGTTCGGAGCGTCCGTGCTGAGCGCCTGCTCGCCCGGCTCGGGGTCGGGATTAGCAGGTTCTGCCAACACGATTCGGGCAGCGATCGCGGGTGAGCCCGATCAACTCGATCCACACAAAACCTCCGCGTACTTCTCCTTCGAGGTGCTCGAGAACGTCTTCGATACTCTCGTCGAACCCAACGAAAAGCTCGAGATGGTCCCCGCGCTCGCGCAGAGCTGGCAGGTCAATCCCGAAGAGACGCAATACGTTTTCACGCTGCGCCCGAACGTTCGGTGGCACGACGGTGAGCCGTTGACCGCATCCGACGTCGTCTACTCTTATCGGCGGATCATCGACGGTGAGCTTTCGGCTTCCTGGCGATTCGACAACGTCGCCACCATCACGGCACCCGACGATGCGCACGTCGTGATCACCACGCGCACGCCGAGTCCTAACCTGCTCAGCAGTATTGGCGGTTTCAAGGGTCTCGCGATTGTCAACAAGCGCAACGTCGAGTCGGGGCAGATCCTCACCCGTCCCATCGGCACCGGGCCGTTCTCGTTCGAATCACGTTCGCCGGCAACGTCGATCGTGCTCAAAGCCAACCCTGGGCACTGGTCGGGTGGACCGCATGTCGACGGCGTGGCCTTCAGTTTCATCTCCCAGGGGACGACGGCCGTCTCGTCGCTGCGGTCTGGCGAGGTCGACTGGACCGACGCCATCCCCGCGCAGCAGCTGCGCATCCTCGACAGCGACGACGAGATCAACGTCGGGACCGTGACCGCCAACGATTACTGGTACGTCGCAATGAACTTCGCACGCAAGCCGTTCGACGACCGACGCGTGCGGCAGGCGGTGGCCTACGCGATCGACCGCACATCCATCGCGCAGGTCGTCGGATACGGCACGGCGACACCGAATCAACTGGCGATTCCCAAGACCAGCCCGTGGTTCACACCCTATGACCGATTTACCGCCGGTCTCGATAGGGCTGCCGCGGTGAACAAGTCGCGGTCGCTGCTCCGTGACGCCGGGCATTCGTCGTTGTCGATGGGTCTGATGGTCTCTACCGAATATCCCGAAACCGTTACTGCGGCACAGGTCATCGCGTCGAATCTCGCCGACGCCGGAATCAAGGTCACCATCGAGCAACTCGACTTCGGTGTCTGGCTCGACCGCCAATCCGCCGGGCAATTCGACTCGTTGCTGATGGGCTGGCTCGGCAACATCGACCCCGACGATTTCTACTACGCGCAGCATCATTCGGGCGGAACGTCGAACTCGCAGAAGTACTCCAATCCGGAGGTCGATCGGCTCCTCGACGCCGGACGTACTGAACTCGACGTCGGTCGTCGCAAGCAGATCTACGCCGACGTCTCGTCGCGAATCGCCGACGACGTCAGCTACCTCTATCTCTACAATCCGTCTGCCACGCAGGCGTTCTCGAAGTCGGTGCGCGACTACACCGTACGAGCCGACAAAGCCGTCCGATTCCGCAACGCCCGACTCGAGAGGGGAGGTGCGTCATGAGCGACTTCGGTTGGCCGCTCATCAGGTTCATACTGATCCGACTGCTCTATACCGTCCTCGTGCTGATCGGCGTGACGATCGCGGTGTTCTTCCTGATGCAGATCGTGCCCGGTGATCCGGTCAAGATCGCGCTGGGCACCCGCTACACGCCCGAATCCTATGCGGCACTGCGCAGTGCGTCGGGGCTCGATCAGCCGTTGTTCACCCAACTCGTCCACTACATCGGCAACGCTGCGACCGGAGACCTTGGCGTCAGCTTCCGCAACAACGAACCGGTCACGCACATGCTGATGGACCGATTGCCCGCGACGATCGCACTTGCGGTCGCGGCCATTCTCGTCGCGCTGGTGATCGCGATTCCGTTCGGTACGTGGGCGGCGCTGCGCGAGGGTCGCGCTGCGGACAACACGATTCGCGTCGTGTCGCAGTTCGGCATCTCGGTGCCCGACTTCTGGATGGGCATTCTGCTCATCGCATTGTTTTCGACGTACCTCGGCTGGCTGCCGTCATCGGGATATCGTTCGCTCGCAGACGGATTCGTGCCGTGGATATCGCACCTGGTGCTGCCGGCGATCACCGTCGGCGTCGTCACAGGCGCCATCATGACTCGCTACGTACGTGCGGCCGTCCTCGAGGTGGCCAACGCACCGTACGTCACCACCGCGGAGTCCAAGGGGCTCAGCCGCAGACGAATCATGGTGTCGCACATCGGCCGCAACGCGTTGGTCCCGGTGCTCACCATCTCGGGTATCCAGCTCGCGGGCCTGCTCGGCGGCGTGATCGTCGTCGAAGTGGTCTTCGCCTGGCCAGGACTGGGACGACTCGTCTACGACTCCGTTGCCGCACGCGACTATCCGATGCTGCAGGGTGCGATCCTGCTCATCGCAGCGATCTTCCTCATCATCAATCTGATCGTGGACATCCTCTACGCCGTCATCGATCCGAGGATTCGGTTGTCATGAGCGAGCTACCCGAGCCAGAACGCACCGCACAGACCGCGCTCGACGACGCAGGCGAACCCACCTCCACAGGTTCCGGCAGCACCGACTCGGCGTGGCGACTTCTGCTGCGCAACAAGGCGTCGGTGGTCGGCATCGTCGTCATCCTGGTGATGGTCATCCTGGCGATCTTCGGTTCGTTCATCGGCCCGTACGGCGCCAACGACATCGACGTGCCGAATGCGCTGCAGGCGCCCAATTTCTCGCACCTGTTCGGCACCGACGACCTCGGCCGCGACGTGTTCTCGCGGGTGGTCCTCGCGGCGGCGGTGAGTATGCGTGTCGCTGTGATCGCCGTGGCGATCTCGTTGGTCGCGGGCGTGATCATCGGCATGGTGTCGGGGTTCGCGGGCGGAATCACTGACACCGTGCTGATGCGGGTGATCGACGTCGTCTTCTCATTCCCGGTGATGTTGCTGGCCTTGGCGATCGTCGCGATCCTCGGCCCGGGCGTCACGTCGGCGACCATCGCCATCGGCATCGTCTACATCCCGATCTTCGCCCGCGTCGCACGCGCCGACACCCTGCGCGTCCGCGAAACACAGTTCGTGCAGGCCGCCCGGACGATGGGGGTGTCGACGCCCCGCATCCTGTTCGGCCATGTGCTGCCGAATATCTCGGGTCCCGTCGTGGTGCAGACGTCGATCTCGTTGGCCTTCGCGATCCTGTCGGAGGCGGCCCTGTCGTTCCTCGGACTCGGAGTGCAACCACCCGAACCCTCCTGGGGGCGCATGCTGTACGACGCCCAGGGCTTCCTCACCACCGCCTGGTGGATGGGCGTGTTCCCGGGCCTGGCGATCCTCGTGACCGTATTCGCCTTCAACCTGCTCGGCGACGGCGTGCGCGACGTCCTCGACCCTCGGCAACGAACTCTGTTGCGGAACCGGGGTAAAGCGGGTCGACGCCCCGCCACACACACTCCGAAGACAGCGACTCCCGAAGCGGCACAGGCAACGTCGGACACCGTGGCGCACGATGACGACCAGGGGCGGACCGACCCGGTGTTCTCCGTCTCGCAGCTCGTCGTCGGCGTCGGTCCACGGGAGATCGTGCACGGCATCGACTTTGCCGTGGCCAAGGGCGAAACGCTCGGCATCGTCGGCGAGAGCGGTTCGGGTAAGTCGCTGTCGGTGCTGTCGGCGACTGGGCTGTTCCACGCACCGAGCTCGTACGTCGACGGCTCGTCGACACTCGGTGGCACACAGGTCATCGGCGCCTCGCGGGCGGTTCTGCAGTCGCTCCACGGGGCCCGCGTGGGATTCGTGTTCCAGGATCCGTCGTCGAGCCTGAATCCGTTGCTCACCATCGAACAACAACTCACCGAGGGTACGCGTCGGCATCTCGGATTGAGCCACGCACAAGCGCGCGAGCGCGCGGTGCAGTTGCTGACCGACGTCAACCTCCCCGACCCCGAGAGTCGTCTGCGTGCCTACCCGCACCAACTGTCCGGCGGTCAACGACAACGCGTGATGATCGCGATCGCGCTCTCCTGTGATCCCGACGTCCTCGTCGCCGACGAGGCGACCACCGCGCTCGACGTCACGACGCAGGCCCAGATCATCGACCTCGTCGCGCGGCTCCAACGCGAGCGTGGCATGGCGGTGGTGTGGATCAGCCACGATCTCGGAGTGATCGGACGGATCGCCGACCGCGTCGTCGTCCTTCGACAGGGTGAGGTCGTCGAAACCGGCGACGTCGCAGAGATATTCGCCCATCCGCAGCACGAATACACGCGCGAGCTGTTGGCGTCGCGTCCGCTGTTGTCGAAGGTCGACGATCGTGGCGACACCGACCTCGAGTCTGAAAAAGCTTCCACCACAACACCGCTCGTCAGCATCTCCGACCTGGACGTGCGGTTCGCGGTACGCACCTCGAGCGGTCGCGATGTGGTGCACGCGGTCAGCGACGTCACCCTCGACGTCGCGCGCGGAACGACACTCGGCATCGTCGGCGAATCGGGATCGGGCAAATCGACGATCGCAGGCGTCCTCACCGGGTTGACCACGACCGGCCACGGCACGGTGGTTCGTGGCAGCGCACGAATCACTGTGGAGGACAAGGAGATCGACGCCATCGGCGTCCACGGGGCCGAGCAGAAGGCGCTGCGTCGACGGGTTGCCATGGTGTTCCAGGACCCAGGCGCGTCGCTCGACCCACGGATGACTGTCGTCTCGTCGATCGGTGAGGCGCTACGCGCGCACAATCTGGTGTCAGGGAAGGACGCATTGCGGAGTCGCGCAACGCAATTGCTCGACGACGTCAGTCTGGACAATTCGTTCCTCGACCGCTACCCGCACGAACTCTCCGGCGGTCAGCGGCAACGTGTCTGCCTCGCCCGCGCACTCGCGTCCGACCCCGAGCTACTGATCCTCGACGAGTCGACGGCCTCGCTCGACGTGACGGTCCAGGCGTCGGTTCTCGATCTGCTCGCCGAACTTCAGCGCGAGCGCGGGCTGACGTACCTGTTCATCGCACACGACCTCGCCGTCGTCGAACAGATCAGCGACACGGTGGCCGTGATGGAGAAGGGCCGGGTCGTCGAGACGGGCCCGGCGTCGAAGATCCTGCATCACCCCGAGAGTGACTACACCCGGAAGCTGCTGGCCGCCATCCCGCCGGAGACGCCTGCCCGGGCCTGAACGCCGGGAGACGAGCGGCCGTCAACCGTGCAGCAGTTGCTGCCAATTCGACGGCACGCGGTCGGCCGGACCGGGTGCGGTCTGGTCGTCGGGATGGCTCGTCGGCGGAGCCAGCTCCGGGCCGCTGGCCATGGCCGAGTCCGGGAAGCTCCAGAACCAGTCCTCGCCGGGTTCGAAGCTCTGGATGTACGGGTGCCCCGTGTCGTCGGCGTGATGCGAGGCGTGTTGGCCGGGGGAGGAGTCGCAACATCCGACGTGGCCGCAGGCGGCGCAGCGTCGAAGATGAAACCACCAGCCGTCGGCGGCGTTGAGGCATTCAACGCAGCCGGTGCCCGACGGCGGGACTGTGGGATCGATCAGGTTCTCAGCCATAATCCGACGCTACGCTCGGGTGGAGACGAGTTCGACCCTCACGCGACTCGACTCTCACATGACTCTCAGAACCGTCGGGACCAAATCCGACGCGGCTGCTGTTGGAGTAGATGACATCGCAGCCAGCGGTGATCAGAAGGAGGATCAATGTCCCACGACTACCGCAAGAACCCACAGGCACTGGCGGCCCTCACCGCGGACCAGTACCGAGTGACCCAGGAGGACGGCACCGAGCCAGCGTTCCACAATGCCTACTGGGACAACCACGAGCCAGGCATCTATGTCGACGTGGTCTCCGGAGCGCCCCTGTTCAGCTCGCTCGACAAGTACGACAGCGGCACCGGATGGCCGAGTTTCACTCGCCCGATCAGCGACGACGCGGTCTCGACGCGCACCGACCGATCGCTGTGGATGAAGCGAACCGAGGTCCGCTCGGCGTACGCCGACAGCCATCTCGGCCATCTCTTCGACGACGGACCGCGATCAGAAGGCGGCAAGAGGTACTGCATGAACTCGGCGTCGCTGCGGTTCATCCCCGTGGCCGAGCTCGACGAGCAGGGTTACGGCGAGTACCGCCGCCTGTTCGAGACCACCGATAGTTCCGACACCACGCAGGAGAACGCATCATGACCAGTGGAAGCAACGACGACGGCCGCATCACCGAGCAGCCCGGCACCGAGACCGCGGTGCTCGCGGGAGGCTGCTTCTGGGGCGTCGAGGATCTGATTCGACGCCAGCCCGGCGTGCTCTCGACGCGCGTCGGCTACACCGGCGGCAGCAACGACCACCCGACCTACCGAAATCATCCCGGGCACGCCGAGGCCGTGGAGATCGTCTTCGATCCGACGCAGACGACCTACCGCGACATCCTCGCGTTCTTCTTCCAGATCCACGATCCGACGACGAAGAACCGGCAGGGCAACGACGTTGGCAGCAGCTACCGGTCGGCGATCTTCCCCGTGACGCCCGAGCAGGAGCGCGTCGCGCGGGACACCATCGCCGACGTCGACGCCTCGGGCCTCTGGCCGGGGCGGGCGGTCACCACGATCGAGCCGGCTGGCCCGTTCTGGGAGGCCGAGCCCGAGCACCAGGACTACCTGGTGCGCTACCCCAACGGGTACACCTGCCACTGGCCCCGGCCGGACTGGGTGCTCCCGCACCGCGACGAGGCGCACGCCTGATTTGATCTGCCCCGACGGGGAACGGCCCGGTCACCGAATGCTCGGTGGCCGGGCCGTTTGCGGTCAGCGGGGCCGCAGAATGTCGCGGAAGGACCGTCGGGCGCTGTAGGAAGTGGGGGAAGGGTGGTCGGGCGGCGCAGGAAGTAGGGGAAGGTGATCGGGGCCGCAGAATCTCGCGGAAGGGCCGTCGGGCGGCGCAGAAAGTAGGGGAAGAGTTCTTTCCGTGGGTTGTGTACGTTTCCCCGTGTTGTGTCTGGGGAAAAGGCAAAAACCCCGCGGAAAGAACTCTTCCCCGAGTTTCCGCGAGCGGGGTGTGGTGGACCGGGCGCGCCTCGGCGTCGAGAGTCGTGCGGCGTCGACCGATGTTCTGATTCGACGGCGATGCCGACGTCCGGGTCAGCAGAGTCCTGCGGAAGGAACGTCGGTCGCCGCGGAAAGTCGGGGAAATGTGGACCGGCCCTGCAGAATCTCGCGGAAGGGCCGTCGGGCGCTGCAGAATCTCGCGGAAGGACCGTCGGGCGCTGTAGGAAGTGGGGGAAGGGTGGTCGGGCGGCGCAGAGAGTGGGGGAAGGATTCTTTCCGTGGGTTGTGTACGTTTCCCCGTGTTGTGTCTGGGGGAAAGGTAAAAACCCCGAGGAAAGAACTCTTCCCCTAGTTTCTGCCGGCGGGGTGGGGCGGTGGGTCTGGACCGGGCGCGGCGAGGACCGCGGCGTCGACCGATGACCTGATTCGACAGCGAACTCGACGGCCAGCCCGCAGAATCCCGCGGAAGGTCCGCCCGGCGGCGCAAAATTCCGCGGAACCTTCGCCCCGGCGGCGCAGAGAGTAGGGAATCGAACTCTTCCCCGACTTTCTGCCGACGGGGGTGGGGTGGACCGGGCGCGGCAACGGGCACGGCCCGGCCGCCGAGAAACTCGGTGGCCGGGCCGCGTTCGTTCACAGCCGCAGCGGCGCTACGACGACTCAGTGCGCCATCGCGGGCGCTTCGTCGCCCTCGGTGACGGGGAGTTTGCCGTTCGGGACGAGCAGCGCGGAGATCACCGCGCCCGCGGCGAACACTGCGGCCGCGACCCAGAAGGCGGTCGTGTACGAGTGCACCGCTGCAAGCTGTTGCAGCGCAGCGGGATTCGCAACCTGGCCTGCGTGCGACATCGCATACGACGCCGCGGCGCTCGCCGCGATCGTGCTGAGCAGCGCGGTGCCCACCGAGCCACCCACCTGCTGCATGGTGTTGACGGTTGCCGACGCCACGCCCGCGTCTTCGGGCAGCACGCCCGACACCGCGCCCTGCATGGCCGGGGCCATCGACGCGCCGAGCCCGACGCCCATGATCAACAGTGCGGGCAGGACGTGAGCCGCGTACGTGCTGGTGTCCGTCAGTTGCGTCAGCAGCACCATTCCCACTGCGGCGATCAGCATGCCGCCCGCCATCAGCCAGCGCGGTCCGAAGCGGGGCAGTAGAACACCCGTCGACGTCGTTGCGGTGACGATCAGCATGCCGATCATCGGCAGGAATGCCAAGCCGGTCTGGATCGGGCTGAAGTGCAGATTCACCTGCAGGTAGTAGGTGAGGAACAGGAAGATGCCGAACATTCCGATGCCGACGATGAACACCGCGAGGTATGAGCCGCCACGAGTGCGATCAAGAATCACGCGCAGGGGCAGCAGGGCATGCGGGGTGCGCGACTGCCACCACACGAATGCGGCGAGCAACACGGCTCCGACGACCAGCCAGGTGATGGTGGCCCAGTCGGCCCACCCGTTGGTCTCGGCGTTGGAGAAGCCGTAGACGATCGAGAACAGCGCGATCGACACCGTGATCACACCGGGAAGGTCGAGCTTGGGACGGTGTTCGGTCTTGTGCGCGCCGATGAACAGCACCGCGCCGATGAGCGCGATCGCGGCGATCACGAGGTTCACGTAGAGGCACCAGCGCCAGTCGGCCCACTCGGTGAGCATGCCGCCGAGGAGGAGTCCGAGCGCACCGCCACCGCCTGCGATGGCACCGAAGATGCCGAAGGCCTTACCGCGCTCGGCGGGGTCGGTGAATGTGGTGGTGAGCAGCGACAGTGCTGCGGGCGCGAGCAGTGCGCCGAAGACACCCTGGCCTGCGCGGGCGACGACGAGCATGTCGAAATTGACCGCGGCGCCACCGATCGCGGACATCACGGCGAATCCGACGAGGCCGACGATGAAGGTGGTCTTACGGCCGAGCAGATCCGACAGTCGGCCACCGAGGAGCAGCAGGCTGCCGAACGCCAGCGAGTATGCGGTGACGATCCATTGCCGATCGGCGTCGCCGAATCCGAGTGACTCCTGCGCGTGCGGGAGTGCGATGTTCACGATGGTCGCGTCGAGCACCACCATCAACTGTGCGAGGCCGAGTACGCCGAGCACGACCCACCGAAGGCGATGGTGTCGTTCCTCCCGAGACTCCCCGTTCGCCGACAATCCGTCGGCAGTGTCGTAGGTTGTGGTCATCAGTCCTCCAAGTGGCGGAATAGTGGAGAAGACTCCTCCGTTTACGAGGGTGGCAACGAAGCGAATCCGGAGATGATTCCTCCGGTTGAGAGAATGTGACGATGACCACACAACAGAGTTCGGCCGCACCGACCGGACGACCCCTGCGCGCCGACGCCGAGCGCAATCGACGTCGGATCATCGCCGCTGCTCACAAGCTGTTTGCCGAGCGTGGCCTCGACGTCTCACTCGACGACGTCGCCGCAGCGGCCGGTGTGGGTGTGGGTACTGTTTATCGACGATTCGCCAACCGCGACGAGCTGATCGTCGGCGTATTCGCGGCGCATCTGGAGGAAGTGGCAGAGCAGACCGAGGGGGTCCTCGCGGCGGACAGCGACCCGTGGGCGTCGGTGGTGACGATGGTCTCGACGGTCTGCACGGCAATGGCCGAGGATCGTGGGCTGGCCGCGATCATCATGCAGATCGACCACACCGATCCCGCGATCGCGACGGTGAAGGCGCGCATGACGAAGCGGATGGGCGAGGTCTTCGATCGGGCACACGCCGCCGGTGTGCTGCGCGAGGACGTCGTCGAGACGGACATCTTCTCCATCTTCTCGATGGTGTCGTCGTACGCGGATATCACCGAGGCGACGGTCCCCGGAGCGTGGAAGCGCTACCTCCAGCTACTGCTCGACGCCATCCACGCCGCCCCTCCGTCGGAGCCGCTGCGGACCCCGGCACTGACCGAGGAGCAGATCCACGAGGTGCAGGCCTGCCGCATCGCGTTCCGACGCGGTGGCGGTGCGTCGACCTGACGTCGGTCAGAGCATGTGCACCTTGCGGTAGACCGATGCTGCCGCGGGTGTCAGCAGCCCGACCTCGTCGAGGAAACCCATCAGGTGCGAGCAACTGGTACGAACCATCGCCTGGAAGTGGTGATTGCGTCGCATCTCCGAGACCGCGCGGTACTTGTCGAGTCCCGCGTCGGCGTAGGCCTGCGGTCGCACGAGGCTGGTGAAGATGAACGACGCCGCCACGGCCGTGTAGTACGCGCTGGCTTGGCGACGCACCCGGCCGACATGGGCCATCGACTCCCGGATCTGCTCGCGTGCGAAGCGCATATGGCGTGATTCCTCGAGCACGTGGATCTCGTTCACGGTGCGGACAAACGGCAGTACGCGTTCGTCGCTGGTGCAGCCGCGCTGGAACACGTCGAGGATCTCCTCGGCGGCGAGGATGCCCCCGTACGCGATCTCGCCCCCGGTGGTGGCCGCAAAGAACTTGGCTCCCTTGCCGATTCGAGGGTGCGGCACGTACGACGTCCCGGCGAGTTTCTGCGACGCCTTCGCGAACATCAGCGAGTGCCTGCATTCGTCGGCGATCTCGGTCATGGCGAACCAGTACTCGGGACGATGCCGGTCGGCGAGGTACTGATCGCGGAGTACCAACTGCTGCAACAGCATCTCGAACCAGATCCCGATCGACATCACCGACGCCGTCTCGTGTCTGGTGAGCCGCACGCGCTGCTCCTCGGTCATCTCCACCCAGTAGGAGGTGCCGTAGAGCGTCGACCACTCGGGGCTGCAGCCGTAGAGCGTCGGGTCCATCGGAGCGTCCCAGTCGATCTCGACCAGAGCGTTGCGCGACGAGCGTGCCGACGAATCGACGAGCCGCGCCGACACCTCATCGGTTCCGCGATCGAGCATGCTGACTTGCGGTGCTGACCCGTCGACGACCTCAACCGACACGTGCGCCTCCTGGTGTCAATGCCATTGGATAATGTAACCGTAACATCCATGAATGGCAAAGAGGAGAGGCGACGCTGAACGCGCAGTGGCAACTAGTCCTTGGGGACGATCAATTTCTCGCTGAGCAGCCAGTCGTATGCGACGTCGGCAGGGTCTTCGCCGTCGATGTCGACGCGGCCGTTGAGTTCCTGCATGACGTTGTCGGTGAGACGCTCGGAGATGGTTCCGAGTAGCTCGTTGAGTTGCGGGTAGCGCTTCATGACGTCCTCGCGAACGACGGCGGTTCCGCTGTAGGGCAGGAAGAACTTCTTGTCGTCCTCGAGGACGGCGAGGTCGAGGTTCTTGATCCGGCCGTCGGTGGTGTAGACCATGCCGAAGTTGCACGGCGAGCTCTTGGCCGTCGACGTGTAGACGACGCCGGCGTCCATGCGCGTCACGTTGCCGAGTGGAACCCCGTTCGGGCCGTCGAGCGGCATGCCGTACTTCTCCAGCATCGGCTTGAAGCCATCTGGGCGGGAGAAGAATTCGTCGTCGACGCAGAAGGTGCGATCAGCGACGGGAAGCTTGGCGACGTCCGAAAGAGACTTCACGCCAAGGCGTTTCGCCGTGGGCGTCGATGCCGCGAACGCGTAGGTGTCGTTGAAGTTGGCGGGAGGGAGCCAGACGAGCTGGTTCTCCTTGAGTTCGATGTCGTGGACCTTCTGCCAGAGTTCCTTCGGATCGGAGATGGTCTCGGTCTCGTTGTGGTAGTTCACCCATCCGGTTCCGGTGTACTCCCAGAGGATGTCGGCGTCGCCGTTGAGTTGCGCCTGTCGAGACGACGCCGAACCGGGGGCGCCGGTGAGGTCGGTGACGTCGGCACCTGCCGCCGCGAGGTACGTGGCGGTGATCTTGCCGAGGATGACGCCCTCGGTGAAGCTCTTCGACGTGACGGTGAGCTTGGCTCCGTCGAGCGGTCGGGAACCGTCGGGAAGCGACGCCTGCTTGAAGGTGCCCGACGAACTGACCAGACCACATCCCGCAAGGCCGATGACGGCGACGACGAGAAGTGTTGCGACGGTGGCGAGTCGTGCTCGCGTGGCGCTCATGCGACGCCCTTCGGTGTAGCGACCAGTTCGAAGACCCGGCCGAGCCAGTCGATGATCATGGCGAGCAGAGCGACGAGTATCGCGCCCGAGATCAACAGCTTGGGCAAGAAGAGCGTGACGCCGGTGGTGATCAGCGTGCCGAGGCTCGTCGCGCCGATGAAGGTACTCAGGGTGGCCGTGCCGACCAGGATCACCAGGGCGGTGCGGACACCGTTGAGGATGACGGGCACGGCCAGCGGGAGTTCGACCTGCACGAGCGTGCGCGCCGCCGAGTATCCGATACCGCGCGACGCCTCGATGGTGCGTTGGTCGACCTGGCGCAACCCGACGATCGTGTTCTGCAGGATAGGCAGGACCGCGTACACGACCAAACCGATGACGGCAGTACGGAATCCGGTGCCGAGCCAGAATGTGAACAACACCAGCAGTCCGACGGCGGGCGCAGCTTGACCGATGTTCGCGATGTTCACCGCGATCGGCGAGAGCCATCGCATCGACGGCCGGGTCAACAGGATTCCCAAGGGAATTGCGATGACGATGACGACGATGGCCGCGACGAGAGTGAGCTCGATGTGGTCGATGATGGTGGACTGCAGAGTCGACCAGCCCAGCGACGCCTGCTCGGTCTCGGTGAATGTCGTCGTCGCATACCAACTGAAATATCCGACGGCCAGCACGATGAAGACGAGTGGCTCGAACCACACGTCGATCGGGAGGTTGCGGAATCGTTGTTTCATGCGCCCGCGTTCTGCTCGGGGTCGTCGGCAGCGATCACCGGCGTCTCGGTGGGGGCGGTTCCCTCGGTGTGACTTTCGTACGAGCCGTCGTCCTCGTCGGGGCGGGCTTCGGAAAGTTGCGTACGGATGATGTCCATGACCGAGGCGATGGTGAGCATGCCGACGACGGCGCCGTGACGATCTGTCACCAGCGTGCCGCCCTGGCTGGCCGCGAGCATGGTGTCGAGGGCGTCGTTGAGCGTCGACGATTCGGCTACGACGGGCAGCCGCGGATCGAGGTAGTCGGAGACCTCCGGCTTGGAGGCAACCTCATCCAGCGACGGCCATGCACGCGGGCGGTCGTGCTTGTCGACGACGACCACCCAACTCTGCCCCGCGGCCCGTGCGCGCGTGATCACCTCTCCGGAACCCTCGCCGACGCGCGCGGTGATCACCGAGTCTTGTTCGACGTCGCGCACGCGCGACAGCGTTAGCTGCGCAAGCGTCGCCCCCGACCCGATGAACTCTTCGACGAAGGGTGAGGCGGGGTTGGCCAGAATCTCCTCGGGCGCCGCGTACTGCTCGACGTGAGCCCCCTGCGACAGGATCAGCACCTTGTCGCCGAGCTTGGTGGCCTCCTCGAAGTCGTGCGTCACGATCACGATGGTCTTGCCGAGCTCGTGTTGGATGGCGATCAGGCTGTCCTGCAACCGGACTCGCGTGATCGGGTCGACCGCGCCGAACGGCTCATCCATGAGGAGGACCGGCGGATCGGCGGCGAGGGCACGTGCGACGCCGACACGCTGCTGCTGACCGCCCGACATGTCCTTGGGGAGTCGAGTGGCGAACTGCGCGGGATCGAGGCCGACGAGATCGAGTAGGTACTCGGTGCGCTCGGCGATCCGCTTCTTGTCCCAGCCGAGTACCCGGGGGATGGCTCCGATGTTCTTCTCGACGGTCCAGTGCGGGAAGAGGCCGCCCGATTGGATCACGTAGCCGATGGACTGTCGGAGTTTGTCGGGATTCTCCTTGGTGACGTCGCGCTCGTCGATGAAGATCCTGCCGTCGGACGGTTCGATCAGCCGGTTGATCATCTTGAGGGTCGTCGTCTTACCGCAACCCGATGGGCCGACGAAGGCGACGATATGGCCCGCCTCGATGTCGAGGTCGAGGTGTCCCACGGCGGGCTGGTCTTGCCCCCGGAATCGTTTCTCGACGCCGTCGAGTCGGATGGGGGCACCGGTCACCGTTGCCCCGGATGCGCTACCGGCCCCGGGGGCCGGCGTGTTGGCTACGTCGGTCATGACAGTCCTTTGGAGATGGTGAAGCGGCCGAGGAGAACGAGCAGGGCGTCGAAGACCAGAGCGATCAAGACGATGAGAATGGTTCCGGTGAGCGCCATTTGGAGTGCATTAGCGCCACCGAGGCGAGACAACCCGTTGAAGATCAACGATCCGAGGCCGGGTCCGAGGACGTAGGCGACGATCGCGGCGACTCCGACGATCATCTGGGTCGAGACGCGAATCCCGGTCAGGATCACCGGCCACGCGATCGGCAACTCGACGCTCAGCAGAATTCGCCAGCGGGACAATCCGATTCCCTGAGCTGACTCGATCACGCTTGCCGGCACCGAACGCAGCCCGACGATCGCATTGCCGATCACGGGGAGCGCGGCGAAGAACGCCAGCATGATGAACGACGGCACGACGCCGAGACCGAACGGGACGATCAGCAGGGCGAGAAGCGCGAGCGAGGGGATCGTCAGCGCCACGCGACTCGACGTCAGCGTGAGCGCCGACCCCAACGGGCGTCGGTACACGAGCACCGCGACGATGATCGCGACCACGGTGCCGACGAGAACCGTCTGAAATGCCAGAGATGCGTGCTGATAGGTGAGGAACGTCAGGTTCGCGGCGTGTGCGTGGATATAGTTCCACAAACTGCCCACAGCTATCCCCTCGTCGTGGTGAGCGTTCAGAGAGAATTCAGCCTACAAAGCAACCGCGACTCTTGGGTGATTCCCGCAATTCCGTGTCGGCGTGTACACCTGACAAGCGAGCATGCTGGCCCGCTGACCGGCGCCGACGTCCCTGAGGGCAATCGCCGGACCTCAGTGTCACGTTTTGATCACGGTGAGTAAAAGGGTCGAAATGTGTCGCACCATCCGAATGCGGCGCGAGGTGATCAGGTCAGGTGTTGGTGCAGGAAAGCCAGTGTCCGCGTCCAACAGTCCCGCTGTGCCGCCGCGATATGGCGCGGCTCGCCGCCCCCGATCAGCGAGGCTGACCGGGTGACCGTCGTGGGAATCGCGGGCGGACGGATGAAGTGGCCCACCCCGGGATAGATCAGCAGTTCGTCGTCGGCTGCGTGGGTGGCGTGCTCGTCGCTGCGGCGTCGAACTATCTCTTGTGCCATGTCCGCAGCGGGATAGCACTGGTCGTCGGTGCCTGCGGCGACCAATATCGGGCACCCGATCTTCTCCACGGCGATGGTCGCGGCCCGCACAGCCGAATGATCCCGCAGACCCGCGGCGTACGCGGCGTGGGTCGACATCGCCATCGACGAGCGTCCGTGAGAGATTTTGCGGCGCAAGAGATTCATGGCGAGTTGTCCGAGTAGACGCTCACTGCGCACGGGGACATACGGCAGGTCGACGCCGCCGTGGGTGAGGGCAGAGACCTTCTCGGGAGGGCCGTCGCGGCGGAGTGCCTGGAACACGACGTGGCTGGGAGCCACCGCGACGACTGCGCGAGCGGGGGTCCCCATTGTCACCATCGTCGTCAGTGCTGTCTGCACACCTACCGACGACGCGTGGAGCGCGATCATGTCCTCGTCGACGTAGGGCAGAGCGGCGAAGCATTCGATGCCCGCGGCGATGTTCTCCGTGGCAATTCTGCTGAACGAATCGGGCAACCCCGGGCGCTGAGTGTAGAAGAGGACCGCCGCGACATAGCCGTGAGCGGCGAGCAGCGCGGCCATCGCTGTCACCGACCTGGTGACCATCGTCCCGGGGAGCACGACGATTCCCGGCAGAGGGTAGTCAGCTGACTCCGGACGGTAGATCTGTAGCTGCCATCCGTCGCCTCGTCGCTGTTCCACCGTGTGCTCGCGTCCCCACGTACGAGGGACCGTGGCCTTGTCGCTGGACGTACCGTCGGATACCGAGACAGTGAAATCCAATGTGCCGTCGCAGGATTCGAAAATATCCGGGCAGTTCGGGTTGTCGACGAGCCGCATGTCCCACCACGGTAGGTCTGGATCGGTGAGGTCTATCCGCCCGTCGTCGCCAAGCCGATGAGTGCCGCGGGACCGCCAGTGCAATCCCGCGGCGTCTACACCATCGACGACGAGTTCGACCTTCTCCGCTGGTGTGTCGAACACGTTGAACTCGATGAGCGAGTCGACGAGTCCGTCCGCCGTGTCAACACTGATTCGCATGAGGATCAGACTCGGGTGCGATTCACGACAACACGTAGGTGGCGAACATTCTCGGAGCGGGACGGATCAGGGTGGCCCTCACGGATTCACCGGGGGAGGCTTTACTGCCGGAGATATCGGTGAATCCGAGAGTGTGGCGCAGGGAGGCTGTGTAATTCACCACGGCGGAGCGGTAGGTGTAGGTATAGGTGACAGTGACGCCCATGGCCAGAGGGTTCGACGTCCAGGCGCGTACGACGGCCGTTCTGCCCATGCCGAGCGAGGCGGGTGGCGCATCGATCCATCGGAAGTCCATCGAACTACCCGCACCGACGCTGGTATCGGGGAATTGCTTCAGGGTCAACGGCATACCGGTGTTGTTGGTGATCACCAGGACGGCACTTGAACCGCCCTGCGGGAGAGGCGTGGCCTCGCTCTTCGCGGCGGTGGCCGTTGTCAGGCCGAGGATCATCGCGGTCACGGCGATCGACATGCCGAGTACCTGGAGCAAGCTTCTGTGAGGTCTCATGGTCCATCCTTCGTCTCTCGTCGTCCGTTGCCACGCGCTGGATACGTGACTCTCTACGGGCGATGTATCTGACCGTAGGAAATCCGCACTCTCGGCATAAGTCCGAAATATGGGGGGTTTACAACCGCGGAAGAGGTGAGTACGTCTAAACCGACGAGAATAGGTGGATTGCGCATCTTTATAAGGTGAATGTGCGTCGTATCGAAGGATGTGTGTGCTGCAGCGCCCACTTCCTTCGATACGACACATCCTCCGGTGAGCTGGGTGCGTCTTCTCGGGTCCTGCCGCGTGGGACGGGGGGCAGCCGGAGCGTCAGGTCGATTGGGCGTGGGAGATCTCGTAGGGTGGCCTCATGGCTGTCAGCCGTCCGGCGAACTCGAGCACAGGTGAGGTCAAACGCGCGCCACGGGCCCGCATGACCGGCGCCCAACGACGCCTGCAACTGATCGAGGTCGCGCGCGGTCTGTTCGCCGAGCGGGGCTTCGAGGGCACATCCATCGAAGAGATCGCCCAGCGCGCCGGGGTGTCGAAACCGATTGTGTACGAGCACTTCGGAGGTAAGGAAGGTCTCTACGCGGTCGTCGTCGACCGTGAGATGGAGACCCTGCTCGAGATGATCACGTCGTCGCTCTCCAAGAACCGCTCGTTGTATCGCATTCAGCAGGTGGCCTTGGCGCTGTTGACCTACATGGAGGAGCGCACCGACGGATTCCGCATCCTCGTGCGCGGCGACAGTGCGTCGTCGAGGGACAACGCGACGTACGGAAGTCTTCTGAATGACGCCATCAGCCAGGTCGAGCACATCCTTGCCGGCGACTTCGAACGACGGGGATTCGACCCGAAGCTGGCCCCGATGTACGCACAGGCGCTCGTCGGGATGGTGTCGGTGACGGCGCAGTGGTGGCTCGACGTCCGCGAACCGTCGAAAGAGGTTGTCGCGGCGCACCTGGTCAATCTCTGCTGGAACGGACTCACCCGCCTCGACCCGGACCCCGAACTCGTCGGGCCGGATTACGTCGAACACAAAGCGCGAACGGTTGGCGACGCGACATCTACCGACCGCGCGTCAGACGTTGTTGAGCAGGAGTCCCAATCCGGCGAGGACTGACAACGACATCCCCGCTCGCGCTGTCCAGGTTGCGCTCACCCAGGGCGCGATTCGACGTCCGAATGCGATGCCGACAGCGAGCGGAGCAGCGAGAAGTGCTGCGGCTTTTAGGTTCTCGATTCCGCCTCGCCCGATCGTCGTCACCACGATTGACGTGGCGAGCGACATCATCGTGAACACAGCCGAAAGGGTCGCACGGATTTGCGCGGCGTCGGGAGTCCGGTAGGTGAGGGCCAGCGGCGGCCCGGGGAGTGCCGCAGCATAATTGAGTGCGCCGGAGAGAAATCCGGCTGCGACGGTGCCACGGTGGGAAAGTGGGACCCGAGCTCCACACAGGCCTGCGACACCACCGAGGATTACCGCAGTTGCAATACCCACTTCCAACGTTGGAGCGGCTACGAGGTGGACTGCGACGAGGCCAGTCGCGGTGCCCGGCACTGCGGCGATGAGGCATCTGGACACGAATGCCCAGTCGATGTGCGTGCGCTCGCGCCATGCCCCGAAGCCACAAGCCACGGTTGCCAGGCACAGCAGTGTCGTCGGAACGAGTTGCGGTGCGACCATCAGTAGCGCGGGAGCGGTGACGACTCCGAAGCCCGAACCGGAAACTCCCTGGACCAACGAGCCCGCGAGGACGATCCCGACGACGGCAGCCATTGCCCACGGCGTCAAAACACTCACCGCTCTAGACTGGTCTCTACGCTGTCACACTAAAAGTGCCAGATTGGGCATGAACAAGGAGGCCAGATTGGGCGGGCGTGAGTTCAGCGAGGAACTGACGCCGTTGTCAGTCAACCAGTCGTCGTCTACACCGCTCTACCGTCAGGTACGCGCACTTCTCGAGGACCAACTCGCCCGAGGCGTCTACGGCCAGACGCGGCCGATGCCGTCGACGCGCTACCTTGCTTCTTCCCTCGGCGTCTCGCGCAACACCGTAGCCCTGGCGTATCAGGAACTGACCGGGGCTGGACTCGTGGAAAGCAGACCTCGTTCTGGCCTCTATCCCGTAGATCTCGCTACGCGAGCGGTCGCATCTCGTGCCACCTTGCCAGCGCGGGCGCGGGCAATGGACTGGCAGCCACGTCTCGAACGTAGGCAGTCGGGTGTGAGGCAGTTGCCGGTCACGCGTGCGCCCGCGTTCACCAACTGGCAGGACTATCCTTACCCGTTCATCTCGGCGCAGCCGGAGGTGAGATCTTTTCCGGCGCGCGCCTGGCAGCGTGCGATGGTTGCGGCGCTTCATCACCCACATCTGGCTTACAGTATCCGCGACGCGGGCGACTCAGATGACCCGCTGCTCCTCGACGCGTTGTGCAACGAGATCCTGCCATCCCGCGGTGTGGCGGCGACGCCCGACGAAGTACTGATCACTTCTGGTGCGCAGCAGGGTCTTTCGCTGATCGCAGACGTGTTGTTGGGTCCGTCGTCGACGGTCGCTGTGGAGAACCCCGGCTATGTGGACGCGTGGCATATCTGCACCCGCATCGGGGCGTCGGTGGTTCCGCTTGCGACCGATCAGTGGGGCGCAGTCATCGAGGATGCGGCCCGGTTCGATGCCATCTACCTCACACCGAGTCATCATCATCCGACCAACGTGACGCTCAGCATGCCGCGTCGGCGCTTGCTCATGGACTCGCTCTCAGATCGCGATGCATTCGTCATTGAGGATGATTACGACAGCGAGTTCCGATTCCGCGGTCAACCTTCACCGTCACTCAAGGCAATGGACACCAGTGGGAGGGTGCTCTACATCGGCTCGTTCTCGAAATTCCTCGCGGCGGGTCTGCGGCTCGGTTTCGTAGTGGCCCATCCCGACGTGATTGCAGCGCTGCGCGTCGAACGTCACCACCGTTCAAAGCATCTCGCGGGTCATTTGCAGCGGGCGCTGGGAATCTTCATTTCGTCTGGTGACTATCACAAGGTGTTGCGTGGCCAACGCAGACGTCTCCGCGGCAACTGGGAAGCGTTGACCTCGGCAGTGGCGCAACATCTTCCGATGCCTGAGGGTGCAAGCGCATACCCGCCAGGTGGAGTCAGCCTGTGGTACACGGCTCCGCCCGAGATCGATTGCAAGCGTTGGGCGTTGCGTGCCCGCGGCCACGGCGTGCTCGTCGCCGATGGATCGCGATACTACTTTCCCGGGACGTGGCGCAATACGAACCTACGGTTGGGCTACAGCGCAATGCGTACCGAGCAGATCGAACCGGGCATCCGCGCTCTCGCGGCAGCGTTGCCGTGAGAACCCGGCGTCGAGCTCAGACCGCGCAGAGCGCGTCGTCGAGAATCGCCAAGGCTTGCTTGGTTTCCTCTGCCGAGACGATGCAGGGTGGCGTGAGATGAAAGCGGTTCATGTTCTGGAACATCAATAGACCGTTGCGCTGAGCGCGATCGGCGATGGCCTTCATCTCGGGCGAACTGCCCCCGTACGGCGCCAGCGGTTGCTTGGTTTGGCGATCGGAGACGAGCTCGATGGCCCAGAAGACGCCGAGTCCGCGTACATCGCCGATGATCGAATGACGTTCTGCGAGTTCGCGCAGACCGGGTCCGAGTACCTCGGTTCCGACTGTCGCAGCGTTGTCAACGAGCTTCTCCTCGTGCATGGTTTCGATGGTCGCCACCGCCGCGGCGGCGGCTAACGGGTGGCCTGAGTAGGTGAGGCCGCCCGGGTATGCGCGCGTGGCGAACTCGTCGGCGATTCGATCGGACAGGATCACGCCGCCCATGGGAACGTAGCCCGAGTTCACGCCCTTCGCGAAGGTGATGAGATCGGGTACGGCGTCGAAGTGCTCGAGTGCCAACCACTTGCCGGTTCGGCCGAACCCTGCCATCACCTCGTCGAGGATCATGACGATGCCGAACTGATCGCACAGCTCGCGCACGCCTGCGAGGTAGCCCGGCGGCGGCGGCATGATTCCCGCTGTGCCGGGTACGGATTCAAGGATGATCGCGGCGAAGTCGTCAGGGCCTTCGAATTCGATAAGGGTGCGGAGATGTGCGAGTGCCCGGGCGCATTCCTCCTCCTGCGTGGTGGCGTGGAATTGGCTGCGGTAAAGAAACGGGGCGAAAAAATGCACGGCGCCCGACGAGCCGTAGTCATTCGGCCAACGACGTGGATCTCCGGTGAGATTAATTGCCTGCTGCGTGCCGCCGTGATAACCGCGGAAGGCAGAGAGTGTCTTGTATCGGCCCGTGGTTAGTCGTGCCATTCGGACGGCGTGCTCGACGGCGTCGGCACCGCCGTTGGTGAAGAAGACCTTGTTGAATCCCGCCGGTGCGATGTCAGCGATGAGTTCGGCAGCGCGAGCCCGAGCAGAGTTTGCATGTGCGGGTGCGATGGTGCACAGCGTCGACGCCTGGTCTGCGATCGCGCGCACCACTCTCGGATGTTGGTGGCCGATATTGGTGAACACCAGCTGAGAGGAGAAATCGAGCAACCGGTTGCCGTCTCCGTCGAACACGTACATGCCTTCGGCGCCTGTGATGACGAGCGGGTCGAGCGTTGCTTGCGCCGACCATGAGTGAAAGACGTGTGCGCGGTCGAGTGCGTATGTCTGTGCGGCCTGCGCGTTCTCGGGTGCGGGCATCCGGATCTCCTTCTCGACGTGGGGGTCGCTACAACAGTGCAGCGTCTGTATTTCGTCGGCGACCGATGATGGCGTCGTTGACGTTGTGTCCACTGTCTCAGCCGGTTGGCACCACTGAAAGGGCCAGAACTCTCTCAATTGACAGAGCCAGATGCGGTGTGAAATTCGCGGCCGTGGATCGTATCTGCACTGTCGCTCGCCGAGATGCAGCGAAGCGCCAGGTTGTGGCCTCAACCGTCTACGAGCGGGTGGGCAGAGTTCGTTGCGAATGACACAGGGATGGCCTATTCGTTACATCTGGCCCTGCAGTATTGGGCGGTTGTGGCCCTTCTCGTAGCACCAGTTCTGCCCGACGCTGTATCAAACGTGCTGTCCCACTGTGTTCAGCAGCCGCTACCCCTTTGAGGAGGACCTTCACCATGGCCGACGCTCCCGACCCCTTCCGCCCACTTGCTGTGATCACGGGCGCCAGTAGTGGCATCGGCGCGGCGAGCGCTCGGGCCCTCGTGGCGGCCGGTCACGACCTGCACATTGGTGCGCGTCGTATCGAACGGCTCGACGACCTCGCGGCAAAGATTCGCGCTGATCACCCGGAGGCGAGAGTGACGGTCGCGCACCTCGATGTGACCGATCCCAACTCGGTCACAGCCTTCTGTGGACTCCTTGAGCGAGCTGATGTGCTGGTCAACAACGCCGGCGGCGCGATCGGAGCCGATTCGATCGCCGAGTCCTCGGATGCGGACTGGCAGGCCATGTTCGACATGAACGTGCTCGGCGTCCTCCGGGTGACCCGGCAGCTGTTGCCGCTGTTGCGCGCGTCGAGATGTGCCACGGTTGTCACGGTTGGTTCGGTCGCCGCCATCGAGCCGTACCTCGGCGGCGGCGGATACAACGCGGCAAAGCATGCCGTGCGCGCACTCACGCGGGTGCTTCGGCTGGAACTGCTCGGCGAGCCGGTGCGTGTCTGTGAAATCGACCCGGGGATGGTCGAAACGGAGTTCTCCATCAACCGCTTCGACGGTGACGTTGACCGTGCCGCGGCGGTCTATGCGGGGTTGGCGCCCCTGAGTGCGGCTGACGTCGCTGATGCGGTGAGTTGGGTGGTAACTCGACCGCCGCATGTGAACGTCGACAGCATGCTGTTGCTCGCCCGCGATCAGACCAGTGCACAGCGCGTACACCGGAGGACAGCATGAACGCGCTAGCGACCTCGATCCCCAAGCCGTCGATCCACGCACGGCTCTCCATATCGTCGAAGCTCTTGCGGTCCTGGGCGATTCGACTGGGTGCGCTCATCGCCTTCTTAGTTGTGTGGTGGACGATCACTGCTGTCGGAATCGTCAGTCCGTTGTATCTGCCGAGTCCCGGTGCAGTGTGGGACGCGTTTATCCGTGCGAACACGTGGCACCAGGTGGCCCCAGGTGTTCCGCGAGAAGTGTTGGGCGAACAGAACTATTTCCTTTGGGAGCACTTGATAGCGAGTCTGCAACGCATCTTTGTTGGTGTGGGTGCAGCGATTATCGTCGGCGTGCTCCTAGGGGTGCTGATGGGAACGTCGAAGGTCATTGCGACCGTCATCGAGCCCTATCTCAACTTTCTGCGCGCGCTGCCGCCGCTTGGCTACTTCAGCCTCTTAATCGTCTGGTTTGGAATCGGTGACACGTCGAAAATCTGGCTGCTGTTTCTCGCGGCCTTCCCGGCGATAACAGTTGCGACGGTCACCGGAATTCTCGGCGTCAAGGCTGACTACATCAACGCGGCACGGAGTCTTGGTGCTTCCCGGATGCAGGTCATCACCCGGGTGATCTTGCCGGCGACGGCGCCGGAGATCGTCAGCGGTATCCGCTTGGCGGTCGGGTTCGCCTGGACCACAGTGGTCGCGGCCGAACTCAACAACGGTATCCCAGGCGTTGGCGGACTCGCCTACATAGCGGGCACCCAGCTACGCACCCCTTTGGTCATCGCCTGCATCATCGTCATCGGCATCACCGCACTCGTGCTTGACTCGATTCTCAAGTGGATCGGCCTCGCAGTTGCGCCTTGGAAGGGAAAAGTATGATGCGCAACGTTTCTCGGCTCTTCACGACACGCACGGTGGTCCGAACCGCCGTCGCCGCCGCTCTGTGTGTCGGCGTCAGCGTCTCGGCAACGGGCTGCATCGTCAAGTCAGGTCGGGGCGAGCAAAGCCGCTCTCTGATCACCGAGGTCTCCTGCCCGGTGAAGCCCGACGAGTCGATCACCGGCGATATCCGCATCGGCTATCAGCAAATCCCGAACGGTGATCTCGTCGTCAAGGATGCCGACATACTCACCAAGTGCATGCCCAAGGCCAAGATCGTGTGGACGCAGTTCTCATCGGGAGGCGATGTGGTACGTGCCTTCGGGTCCAACTCGCTTGACCTCGGGCTGTTCGGGTCAGCGCCTGCAGCCAAGGCATTGTCGGCGCCGCTGGACCTTGACGTGTCGGTTGTGTGGATTCAAGACGTGATTGGCGGTGCGGAGTCGCTTGTGGTTCGCGATCCGGAGATCAAATCCATCAGTCAGTTGCGCGGCAAGAAGATTGGTGTGCCGTTTGGCTCGACATCACACCTGAGTCTCATGTCCGCACTGACAAAAGCGGGTATCACCGGCGACGTCACCGTGATCAACCTGGAGCCGAGCGCCATCCTTGGCGCGTGGCAGGGAGGACAGATCGACGCCGCATGGATTTGGGAGCCGACGCTGTCACAACTCACACGGTCCGGTCACATCATCATGACCGCAGAGGACACCGCCGACGCCGGAAGTCCCACATTCGATCTCGAGGGCGCACGCGGCGCGTTTGTCAGGGAGAATCCCAAGGCCATGCGGATGTGGACGGTCGCTCAGAACTGGGCGGTCGAGCAGATCAAGAACAAGCCTGACGATGCCGTCGAACGGATCTCCGGGCAACTCGGTGTGCCTCCCGAGCAGGTGCGCACACAGCTGAAGGGATATGTCTATCTGAACGCGAAGGAACAATCGCAGCCACGGTGGTTTGGTGGCGGACTCGCGCGTTCACTGTTCGACACCGCGTCCTTTCTCAAGGATCAGGGTGAAGTCGATGCGGTCAGCGACCAGCAGGTATACAACAACGCGGTCTACAGCACCGCAATCAATGAGGTGGCGGGACAATGAACACGAGCAGTGCTACCGAAGCCAATGACAGTGGGCCACAAGGTCTTGGGACGAGCGGTTCCGCCGCGCAAGAGAGTCTGGCAGATCGCCTGACTCTCACCGGCGTCGGCCAGACGTACTCATCGGGATCGTCGGAGGTGGTCGCACTTGCGCGCACTGACCTCACCATCGACCCCGGCGAGTTCGTCTGTCTCGTAGGGCCGTCCGGATGTGGCAAGACCACGCTGCTCCAGATCATTGCTGGATTTCTCGAACCTACCGAGGGAACGGTGATGATCGGTAGCGCGCATATCGACGGACCGTCACCGGAACGGGGGGTCGTCTTTCAGGCGGCGACTCTGTACCCGTGGTTGTCGGTGCGGCGCAACGTCGAGTTCGGGCCCAAGATGCGCGGTGTGCCGAAACAAGAGCGTGAGAACAAGGCTTCGGCGATGCTCGAGTTGGTTGGTCTGACGGGATTTGGCGAGAGACGACCGTATGAACTGTCCGGTGGTATGCAGCAGCGTGCACAGATCGCGCGGGTGTTGGTGAACGATCCGCGGCTGATTCTCATGGACGAGCCGTATGGGGCGCTCGATCCATTGACGCGTGAGCGTCTTCAGGTCGAGCTGCTCGGAATCTGGCGACGTGAACGTAAGACGATCATTTTCGTGACCCACTCGGTCGAGGAGGCAGTGTTTTTATCGACGCGAGTGCTCGTGATGAGCGCGCGGCCCGGGCGAATCTCGATCGATCGACGAATCGAACTACCCGGCGATACGCCGGACGGCGTCCGATCGCCTGCGGTGATTGCAACGCCAGAGTTCCAGCAGCTCAAACTTGAACTTGCCGAGGCGATCTACGCCGCTCACGACTGAGTGAGCAGGCGCAGGCGGATCCGGTGAGAGGTCCCCTCAGGCAAGCACCAGCGACCGCTTGGCAAGGCCCATCCAGAACCCGTCGATGACCTGGTCGGCCTGTTGCTCGGGATCGTCGCTGGCGCCCAGCGCGACGAAGAGCGGCGCGAAATGCTCAATAGTGGGGTGGGCGTAGGGCATTCCCGGGGCGGTGCGTCGAAAATCGATCAGGGACTCGACGTCGCCGTCGGCGAAACGCTCGTGCGCCCAGGCGTCGAACTCCGATGACCAGCTCGGCGGCGCGGCGTCGGGGGACGGGTCGGTCAGATACGGCAGCCCGTGCGTGGTGAAACCCGATCCGATGATGAGCACTCCCTCGTCGCGCAGCGGTGCGAGTCGACGGCCGAGGTTCAGCAATTGTGCGGGGTCGAGTGTGGGAAGCGAGATCTGGAGCACGGGAATATCGGCGTCGGGGTACATGACCGTCAACGGCACGTATGCGCCGTGGTCGAGGCGACGGTGCTGGTCACGGGCGATTGCGGTGCCGTCGGGCATCATCGCCGCGACTCTCGCCGCGAGATCGGGAGCACCGGGCGACCAGTAGGTGGTGCGATAGAAGCGCTCGGGAAATCCCCAGAAGTCGTAGGTCAGGGGCGTGGTCGGGTCGGTCGAACCGATCGTCAGCGGCGCGGCCTCCCAGTGCGCCGACACCACCAGGATCGCCGATGGACGGTCGAGTGTGGTGGACAGCTCGGTGAGCTGGGAGACCCATCGTTCGCTGTCGACGAGTGGTGGGGCGCCGTGACTCAGGAACAGCGTCGGCTGGCGGGTGGGTTCGGGGGCTGACATGCGAACATCGTATCAACCGGACCGCAGTCCGGTTAAGTCTCGGGTGCAGACGTTGCGGCATCGTTGTCGGGAGCATGGCTGTCGGCAGCATCGTTCTCGGGGCCTTCTGGCACGTGGCCAAGCGGCAACGGCTCGCCGACGGGCGACGTCGACGTGCCCGGTTCGCCGATCTTGGCCGCGATGACCCCGACGACAATCAAGACGCCGCCGACGATCTGGAGCGCCGCCGGGACCTGATCGAGCAGGATCGCGGCCCATACGACCGCGGCCAAGACCTCGACAAGCGCGAACATCGAGGCGAGCCGCGCTCCGAGTCTGCGCGCGGCACCGATTCCGGTGAGATATGCGGTCGCCGCGGTGACGAGCGCGAGAGCAGCCAGCACCGTCCATGCCGGTGCGTCGAATCCGGCGAAGTGGACCGTCGGGTCGCCGATCGTCATCGGCAGTGCATGCACGAGGCCGAGTACTCCGAGAAGTGTTGCCGCAAAGACCATTCCGCTCGCCGCGAGCACAGACGGCGGCAGTGAATCGTTCTCCTTGGCCGAAATGATGAAGTAGCCGGCGGCGCCGAGTATTGCGCCCGACGCCCACAGCGCACCGACGGGGCTCACCGAGGTGCCGCCGACGAGGTCGAGGACTCCGACCAATCCGACGCCGCTCACCGCAATACCAGCCAGCGCCCACCGCGACGGCCGCTGGCGGTGGATCGCCCACATCCACGCGACCACGACAACGGGTGCGGTGTACTCGATGAGTAGGGCCGGTCCGACGTCCATGTGCTCGATGGCGGAGAAGTAGCAGAACTGTGCGACGGCCATGCCGAGGAATCCGTAGAGCGCGATCGTCCTGCCGTGGTCGCGGACCAGCGTCGACGGCGTCGACCATCGCAGCGCCGAGACACCGCCGAGGTCGCGAATGGCGAACGGCAGCAACGCGAGACCGCCGATGCCGATGCGGATCGCGACGACAGCGCCCGCGCTCCACCCCGCGGCCATCAGCGGCGTGCCGAGCGCGCCCGACAGCCCGAAGCTCGTTGCCGACACCAGGGCCAGGATCAGGCCCGCGCGTCTGCGAGCGGCCACCTCTGCCGGCGTGCGGTCATGGGTCACCGACGTCATGGGTAATGACGCTAGCGGCGGCCTTGGTAAGGTGTCAACATGGTTTTCGGTGATGACGTCGATCTGGCGCTGCAGGCAGCGGTTGCGCTCGCCAACTCGGCAGAGTCGCCAGAGACCCTGCGTTCCATCGACGACCTCGACGCCTTCTGGGACCACTACGGCTATACCGGCCGCCATGACGGTGACCAGCAAGAACTCGACGCCGTGTCGGCGATCCGGCCGGCGCTGCGAGCGCTGCTCATCGCCGACCGCGACCGTGCCGTCGATCAAGTCAACGAGATCCTGAGTCGGCACCTGGCCGTGCCGCGGCTGGTGCGACACGGCGACACGGACTGGCATCTGCACGCCATCGACGACGACGCCCCCCTCGCCGACCGGATCATGGTCGAGACCGCGATGGCCATGATCGACGTGATCAGGGCCGACGACATGTCGAGGTTGTCCGTCTGCGCCGACGCGGGCTGCGAGGGCGTCGTCGTCGACCTTTCTCGCAACCGGTCTCGGCGGTATTGCTCGACGGCCTGCGGTAATCGCAACGCCGTCGCGGCGTATCGGGCGCGGCAGGCAGCGACAGCCGACTAGCGGCATCTGCCTGGCAGAATTGCCGTGCCCTAGAATTGCCGAAGTGTCGTCTACTCCCGCCCTTCACGGACTCGCATCCCTCGCCTGCGCGGACACGAGCATCGCGGCACTGCGTGACCATCGCGACGATCCGCAACTCGCGATCACTGCCCCCGACGCCGCCCGGCCGTTCGTGGTCAGTTGTCTCTCCGAGGTTGCTGACGCGCCGATCCTCGTCGTCTCGGCGAATGGACGCGAAGCCGACGACCTGACGGCCGAACTACGCGAGCTTCTCGACGACGAGTCTGCGGTGGCGCAGTTCCCGTCGTGGGAGACGCTTCCGCACGAACGGCTCTCGCCGAGCGCCGAGGTCGTCGGGCAGCGTCTCGAGGTGCTGCATCGGCTGGCGCACCCGGGCGACGCTCCGCTGCGCGTGGTGGTTACCACCGTCCGATCACTGGTGCAGCCGATGGCGCCCGGGCTCGGGGAGATACGCACCATGACGTTGCGTGAGGGCATCGAACTCGACTTCGACGGCTTGCTCACCGATCTCGTCGAGATGGCGTACGAGCGCGTCGACATGGTCGGTCGGCGTGGCGAATTCGCCGTACGCGGCGGCATTCTCGACGTCTTCCCGACCACCGCCGATTTCCCTGTGCGGGTCGAGTTCTGGGGCGATGAGATCTCCGAGATGCGGGCGTTCTCGGTGGCGGATCAGCGTAGCCAACCCGAGGTCGACGCGTCGGTAGTCCTCATCCATCCCTGTCGCGAGCTGCTGCTCACCCCGCCCGTGCGCGAACGCGCGGCAGAACTCGCCGTCGAGAACGCCGACGATCCCTCGCTCGTCGAGATGCTCACCTCGCTCGCCGAGGGTATTCCGGTCGCGGGAATGGAAGCGCTGACACCGGCGCTTGTCGACGGCGAGATGCAGTTGCTGACCGAGGTGCTGCCCGCCGGCACCCGCGTGCTCGTGCTCGATCCCGAGAAGGTCCGCACGCGCGCAGCCGATCTCGCACAAACCGGAGCCGAGTTCCTCGAGGCGTCGTGGAACGCCGCCGCGATGGGAGCCACGGCGCCCGTCGACACCCGCGATATGTCCGGTCCGACCGGAATTGATTTGCAGGCCAGTGCTTATCGGCCACTCGATGACGTCGAGAAGGCCACGCTCGCGGCGGGTCGGTCGTGGTGGACGATGAGTCCGCTGTCTGCGGGCTTCGGCGAAGAATACGAACTCGACATCACCCCGGGGCCGACGCCGCATGGTGACGACGAGGAGATCCGGATCGTGTTCGCCGGACTGCGCGCTCACGTCAGCGCGGGCAACACCGCTGCGATCGTGGTCGCGGGCAAGGGCACCGCACAGCGTGTCTGCGAGCGACTTGCCGACGCAGAGGTTCCGCACGCACTCGTCGACGGGGGCGCGCGACCCGAACCGGGAACCGTGTCGGTGTTCAACGGCGCGCTGCGTCACGGAATCGTCAGTCCAAGTGCGGGATTGGTGATCGTGACGGAGACGGACCTCACCGGCAACCGCGTCGCCAGTGTGCGCGACGGAAAGCGATTGCCCGCCAAGCGTCGCAATCAAGTCGACCCGCTTGCGCTCACCGCGGGCGATCTCGTCGTGCACGATCAGCACGGCATCGGCAAGTTCGTCGAGATGATCGAACGCACTGTGTCGGGCGCGCGACGGGAGTACCTCGTGCTGGAGTATGCGGCCTCCAAGCGTGGGCAACCCGGCGACCGGCTTTATGTGCCGATGGATTCGCTCGATCAGTTGTCGCGTTATGTCGGAGGCGAGCAGCCGTCGTTGTCGAAGCTCGGCGGCTCCGACTGGCAGAACACGAAACGCAAGGCGCGCAAGGCTGTTCGTGAGATCGCCGGCGAGCTGGTCCAGCTCTACGCGGCCAGGCACGCCGCGCCGGGCTACGCCTTCAGTCCGGACACGCCCTGGCAACGTGAGATGGAGGACGCGTTTGACTTCACCGAGACCGTCGATCAGATGACGGTGATCGGCGAGGTCAAGGACGACATGGAGAAGTCGGCTCCGATGGACCGCGTGATCGTCGGCGATGTCGGTTACGGCAAGACCGAGATCGCAGTTCGCGCGGCCTTCAAGGCCGTGCAGGACGGTAAGCAGGTCGCGGTCCTGGTCCCGACGACCATTCTCGCGCAACAACATCTGCAGACATTCACCGAGCGTATGTCGGGGTTCCCGGTGCGCATCAGAGGACTCTCGCGGTTCACCGATGCCAAGGAGTCACGCGAGATCATCAAGGAGATGGCGAAGGGCGAGGTCGACATCGTGATCGGTACGCACCGATTGCTGCAGACCGGTGTCACGTGGAAAGACCTCGGGCTGGTGATCGTCGACGAGGAGCAGCGTTTCGGCGTCGAACACAAGGAACACATCAAGTCGTTGCGCACGCACGTCGACGTGCTGACGATGTCGGCGACGCCGATTCCGCGAACGCTGGAGATGTCGATGGCGGGCATTCGCGAGATGTCGACCATCCTCACCCCGCCGGAAGAACGGCATCCGGTGCTCACCTACGTCGGGGCGTATTCGCCCAAGCAGGTGGCGGCAGCGATTCGCCGAGAACTGTTGCGCGACGGCCAGGTTTTCTACGTTCACAATCGGGTGTCGACCATCGATAAGACGGCCCGCGATATCGCCGCGATGGTCCCCGAGGCGAGAGTTGCTGTGGCGCATGGTCAGATGAATGAGGATCAACTCGAACGCACCGTCGCCGGTTTCTGGAATCGCGAGTTCGACGTGCTGGTGTGTACCACCATCATCGAGACCGGTCTCGACATCTCGAACGCGAACACACTCATCGTCGATCGTGCCGAGAATCTCGGCCTGTCGCAGTTGCATCAGTTGCGTGGTCGTGTCGGTCGAAGTCGTGAGCGCGGTTACGCCTACCTGCTTTACAGTCCTGAAAAGCCGCTCACCGAAACGGCTTACGACAGGTTGGCGACGATCGCGCAGAACAACGAACTCGGCGCGGGCATGGCCGTCGCGCTCAAGGACCTCGAATTGCGTGGTGCCGGAAACGTTCTCGGTGCCGAGCAGTCAGGGCACGTCGGCGGTGTCGGATTCGATCTGTACGTCCGCCTCGTCGGCGAGGCCGTCGAGGCATACCGCGCCGCGGCAGACGGCCTGCCCGTCACGTCGTCGGAACCCAGCGAGGTCCGCATCGACCTGCCCGTCGACGCACACATTCCGGTCGAGTACGTCGATTCCGATCGGTTGCGCCTCGAGGCGTACCGCAAGCTCGCGTCGGCGACGTCGGACGACGAGGTCGACGGCGTGATGTCGGAACTCACCGACCGCTACGGCGAACCGCCCGAGGAAACACAACGCCTGGCGTCGATCGCGAAACTCCGTCTGCGCGCACGTGAACGGGGTGTCACCGAGATCGGCACCACCGGTACGAGTGTGAAGGTCGCGCCGCTCCCGCTGGCCGACAGCGAGCAGGTGCGCCTCAAACGGTTGTACCCCGCGGCGTCGTATCGGGCGACCACATCGGTTGTCACGCTACCGATTCCGCGCACCGGAGGCGTCGGATCGGCGCGCCTGCGCGACGACGAGGTCATCGAGTACCTCGCGACGTTCCTGCGCAACCTCAAGCCGCTCGAGCAGGCTGACCGATGAGCGCGCGGGGGATCTTCGATGCGCATTTCCACATCATCGATCACGCCTACCCCGTCGTCGAGAACAACGGATTTCTTCCGGAGCAGTTCGGAGTGCCGGAGTACCGCGCACGCACCGAATCGCTCGGGATCGTCGGCGGCGCAGTGGTTTCCGGATCGTTCCAGAAGTTCGACCAGACGTATCTGGTCGCGGCGTTGGAGCAACTCGGTCAGGGATTCGTCGGGGTCACGCAGCTACCGACCACTGTCACCGATGAGGATGTCGTCGCCTTGTCTGAGCGTGGCGTCCGTGGCATTCGGTTCAATGTTGCGCGAGGAGGGTCGGCATCACTCGATGAACTCGACGCGTTCGCCAGACGTGTGCACGATGTCGCGGGCTGGCATACCGAGTTATACGTCGACGCAGCACATCTCGACGACCTGACCGACGTC
>NZ_DLSO01000116.1:0-31061 GCF_002500165.1 Gordonia sp. UBA7860
GGCGGGCAGCAGCTCGGGCACACAGCGCGATGGTGCGCCGTCGAATAATGGCAGCGGCTCCGCTGCGGCCGCCGCGCAGGCACCACCGGCCGCTGCGCCCGCGAAGTCGGGTGGCGTCAGCCTGAGCAGCTTCACGGGGTTCGTCGCCGACATCGCGCCGGGCGCACTGCTACTTCTCGGCGCCGTCGCGCTACTCGGAAGCGGTTCGTTCCTCGACGCTCTCCGCTCGACTCGCGCCTGAGCGTCGGAAAGCTAGAAGGTCGTCGGCGAAAGGAAGCTCGACGACGGCCGAGCCGTCCATCCACTCGCGTAGAACCTTGGTGGCGAGCACGTCGTCCTCGTTGTATTCGAGTAGCCGGTCACGCTGACTCAGGTCGACGTCGACGCCACCTATCCCGACCGCCCGTCGGTACCAGTCCATCGAGGCCTCGCCCCCGGCTTCCGCGTCGCGCCACCCGAAACCAGCTACGGGCGCAACACGTTTGAGCCCCTTGCCGTTCGGTGCGACAAAGTTGCGTCCCACCGCCTCGAAGATGTCGACCCACTCGTCCGACGCGATGAACTGCTCGACCTCGGCCCGCGTCGGCATGCCGGGCTCATCGCCGAACCGATCGGCAGACGCGCGTAACCACCTGTTCTCGGCCTGCTGCGAGTAGCAGTACGCGGCGAAGGTCTTGCCCGCTGCGTGCGCGTCGGCGCGCTCGGCCATCAGCCACGTCCAGAACTCGGCGAACGCCCGCCCCTCGTCGGCCGTCGGCAGCGGCGTCCAGGTGGCGAAGCCGCGATAGACGACGTCTCGAGCGGGATCGGTGTTGTCCGTGAGCAGGGTGCCCCACAGGTACGCGCCGTCCTCGCCGAAGCTCTCCATGTCGACGTCGACCTCGACGTCGGCGCGGGCGACATTCGGCTCCTCGACGCGACGGACGAGTGGAATGTCGGCGAGCCACGCGATCGCGCAGATGACCGCGTCGTCGAAGCTCTGGTTGGCGGGCCAGTCTGGAGGCGGGTCGCCGTCGTAGCGGGCGAGTTGATCGATCGTCGTGATCCCGACCGCGCGTAATGCGTCGCCCTGGTTGCCGTTGGCAACGAGGCTGACATCTCGACGTTCCTCCAGCTCAGGGCCGCATCGCCCCCACCACGGGCACCCGCGACACTCACCGATCCGACGCGGCGTCGTCGCGATGTCCCCCGCCGCGACGCGCTGCCTGCGATCGAATACCTCGCGATAGTCGGGAAGCGACGTCCCGACCCTGTGCACGACGATGCAGTCGGCGTCGAGTCCGATGACCCCCGCGCGCAACTCGTCTTCTTCGACGTCGGGCGAGAGTCCCTCGTCGAGGAGCATCTGCGTCAGGTGTGCCAGTCGTAGCTGGTCGCGGCGGTTGCTTCGGGGCGAACGGAACGGGTCGGGCGCCGGGATCCACCCCCACAGCGGACTGGTGACGAGGGTGGGTACCTCGGCGGTGTGCAGACGCGGGTTCTTCGCCGGATATGTCACGCGATGGTTCACCACGATGATCGGGATGTAACCCGACGCCGCGTCGTCGGGCTCGCCGACGCGCAGCAGAAGCTCTGAATGCCCTCGTCTGCCGTGTTCACGGTCGGTCGGCAGCGTCGCATTCCAGATCCACTTGGCACCCGACCAGCATGCCTCCCGGGTGGCGGCAACGCGCTGCGCGTGCGGGCCGTCGTCGACGACGACAAACGTGTTCGACGGTTCGCCGCTGTGGAGTCCGAGCAGGAAGTCGCGGATGCGTTCACGTCGCAGCTGCGCAGACTCTTTGCGACGGGCCGCCTCAGGGGTGTCTGCCCGGTCGCGGACGAGGTCGGGATGGCTGAAATCCAGGGCGACCCGATGCTCGCATCCCGCCAGGTCGCGTGGATGCAACACGGCCGCGGCCACACCCCACCTCGATTCTCACCGGCTCATCAGACATCTGGGCTGTCGATCGCACCGCCGGTGTGACGGATGTGATCGGTCTGTATCGAGCCTATGCAATGCTTGTAGCAAACTGGCGCAGGGAAAGGTGCCCGCATGGGATTGTTCTCGTCCGACGGTAAGACTCGTGCTCAACGACGCGCAGAAACCAAGGCCCTCAAAGCCAAGGCGAAGCTCGACGCGAAGCTGGCTGCGAAGGACAGGCGCAGGGCGTCCAAGGAGCTGCACAAGTCGCGCACGAAGATCGTCGAGAAAGAACTCAAGGCGCAGCGCAAGACCTTGAAGGCCGAGGCAAAGGCGGCTCAGAAGGTCGCGAAGGCCGAGGCGAAAACCGTTGCCGCGAAAGCAAAAGCCACTGCCGACGCCAAGCCGTTCAGCCCCGCAAGCGTCAAGCGATTCCTCACCGTCGCACGCCTGGTCGCGCCCATCGCAGTGCCCGTGATCTACCGCGTCGCGGTCGCCGGCCGCGGCAAGATCACCGAACTCCAGGCCAAGCGCATCGGCGTGTCGCCGGCGCAGTTGGTCAAGTACTCGGGCAGCGGCGCACCCCTGCTGGCTCGTATCGACTCGCTCCGCACGTCGCTGCAGAAGGTGTCGGCGCAGGACACGTCGTCGGATACCAAGCAGTTCGTCGACGCCATGACCGCCCGCCTCGACAATCTCGCCATCGCCGTCGAGGCCGCCGAATCGATGCCGCCGCAGCAGCGCAAGACCGCACACAGGGCGGTCGAGAACGAGTTGAGCGCCATCGACGCCGACATCATGGCCCGACTCGGCGTCCGCACGTAGCGACACCGCACGTCGACCCACGCGCGGCGTCGAACATCTCTGCTGCTTCGACGCCGCGCCTACGATGAGGACCATCCAGACCGACCCCAGGGGGCGTCCCGACATGACAGACCCGACTTCCGGCGAGACACCATCCGACGACGCGTCGCGCAAGCCCGCCGCCGAGACGAACGACGCCGCCAAGAAGGCTGTGCCCCCACACACGTCTGCCGCTGCGAAGTCGCCTGCTGAAGAGTCTCCCGCTGAGGCGTCTTCAACGCAGGAGTCCCCGACCGAGAAGTCCCCCGCGGCGAAGAAGTCAGCGCCCGCCAAGAAGTCCACGCCCGCGAAGAAGGCGCCTGCAGCGAAGAAGAGCGCGCCTGCCAAGAAGACTGCCGCGGCGAAGAAGACCACCGCAGCGAAGAAGAGCGCTCCGACGAAGAGTGCCGCGACACCGTCGGCGGCAAAGAACGCCGCGAAGAAGGCTCCTCCGACCAAGGCCGCGGAGAAAAAGGCTCCCCCGAAGAGCACTCCCCCCGCGACCACTCCCCCTGCTGCAGACGAACCGACATTGTTCGAGGCAGAGGCGCCATCGGCCCCGGTTTCCGAGCCGACGAGCGCCCAGGAGTCTGCGCCGACAACCACGTCTGCGCCAACCACACCGCCGGCGACGACTGCACCTGCATCCGCGCCGACGACCCCAGCGCCCGCGGCACCGACGGCCTCCGATCCCGTTGCCGAATCCGACGCCGCGAGAGCAGGTTTCGCGCGCATCAGATCGGGACGGACCGAGGTTCCCGCGGCCAATCCGGCGATGCCCATCGCGTTCGGCGCGATCACCGGTGCCCTTGCGGCACTCGCCGTCGCGTTGCTGATCGTGCTGCGTTGGCGACGGCACCACCAGTAGCTCTTCAGCCCGCCGGTAGCCTCTCGGCCCGGCAGCCATTCCTCAGTCCGGCAGCTTCTCAGTCAGTCAGCTTCTCAGTCCGACAACGACTCCGCCCGCGCGGTGATCGCATCGGCGATCGCCTCGGGCGCGCGCTGCGGCATCCAATGGTCGACGCCCTGCAAGACCACGAATTCGTATGGGGCGTCGATGAATTCAGAGCACGCGCGCGCACCCGCCTTACTCAAGAAGTGGTCCTTGTCGCCGTAGAGGTAGGTGGTGGGCACCCGCACCTTGTCGTTCGCGAGCGAACCGATCGACGAGAACCGCATGGCGCGATACCAGTTGATCCCTCCGGTGAGCGCACCGTAGTCGACGATCTCGCGTGAGAGTCGTTCGGAGAAGCCGGGATACATCTCGAGTCGCCCACCGCCGTGCTTCGCGCCATACGCAATGACCCGCTCGGGCACCTTCGGCAGTTGGAAGAACCCCATGTACCACGATTTCAGCGCCTGTCCGCGGGGCATCGAGCGCAAGAAGGCACCGGTGTGCGGAACGGCCAACGTCGTCAACGTGGCAACCCGATCGGGGTGACGGGCCGCAACCGAATACGACACTGCCGCGCCCCAGTCGTGTCCGACGAGGTGGAAGCGCGGCGCGTCGAGCGCGTCCGCCAAGGCAATGACGTCGTCGACGAGTTCGCTGATTCGATAGTCGCGCACCGACTGTGGTCGCGCGGCGGCGAATAGCCACGCTGATCGGGTGCAACGGTACGCAGTCCGCGCTCATTGAGTAGCGGTGTCACGTCCTCCCAACACGATGCGCGTTCCGGAAAGCCGTGCAGCAGGATCACCGGAATGTCCGACGCCGCACCGGGTATCGGACCGGAATCGACGACGTCGAAGGTCCATCCGTCTCGGCTGAACTCGGTGATCTTCTCGATCATGGCTCTCCAGATGCTCGGTCGGATACTGTGCGGTCGGATACGGCCTGGTGCGCGTGCGTACCGTCTGACGACGTCGGCGACCCACCCCCGCGCTCGGCGCGAAAGGTGGGCCGCCGATGGTGCTCTGACCCTACGTCAACTAGTGGTGCGTCACGTCAGCTTGTAGACCGTGGTGCCTCCGACCGTGGTGGCAGTGAAGTTCTGGGCCACCCAGGTGGAGATCGCAGAGTTGCCTCCGGGACCACCCTGACCGCCGCCGATGTAGTACGCGATCTTGCTTTCCTTCACGTACTGCTTGAACTCGTCGAGCGTCGGTGCGGGATCGCCACTCCATCCGCCGATCGCCATGACCGACTTACCCGTCGCAATCTCGATGTTCGCCGCCGACTGCGAGCCGTTGGTCGCCGCCGCCCAGGTGCTGTTGGTGCTCTGCAGCAGCTTCACCAGTTCGGCATTGGTCGACGACTCGCCGCCCGGACCGCCCATACCCATGCCGCCACCGAACGAGCGCGTGCTCTGGGTTCCGCTGCGCGACTGAGTTCCGCCGTTCGACTGGGTTCCGCCGTTCGACTGGGTTCCGCCGTTCGACTGGGTTCCGTTGGGAGGCTGACCCATTCCCGGCTGTCCCGAACTCGACTGCGCGGTGCCGTTCTGTGCGGCGCCGTTCTGTGCGGCGCCGTTCTGTGCGCTGCCGCCTCGCGAGCCGCTCGGACCGCCCCCGCCCGGTCCGCCCATGCCGCCCTGGACGCCGTTCGTCTGCACGGCCGTCGGGATCGACCCGTGGTGTGCCGTCGCGGCAGTGGCGATCGAGAATGCCGCTGCCCCTGCGAATCCCGCGATCGCTCCCGCGATGACGGAGGCCACGAACAGCTTCTTCAGTCCGAGCGCACCTCCCACGAGCACACCGATCACGGCGAGCACGGCCACGACGCCGATGATCCACCGGCACCAGACCGGACCCCACTCGTTGCGGTTGAGCAGGACGATCGACCACCCTGCGGCGAGACCGATCATGGCGCTCAACGCAATTCGTCCGTCCCAGTTGGCGCGACGTCGCCACGCGAACACCCCACCGAGCGCAACCATCGCGGCAACAGCAGGCGCCAGAGCCACCGTGTAGTAGGGGTGGATGATGCCGCTCATGTAGCTGAAGATCATCGCGGTGACCAGGAGCCAGCCACCCCAGGCGACAACCGCGCCCGCCTCAGTGCGATGAATACCGTTGCGATAGTTGAAGATCGGGAAGCTGCGGATCATCAGGTACACGCAGAAGGCGATGGCGAAGAGCGCGACAGGGAGCAACCATGAGATCTCGTTGCCCATCTCCGAGCTGAAGAGTCGACTCAGGCCCGTCGATCCGCCGAAGGAACCTCCTGCGCCGCCGCCACCGCCGCCAGGGCCTCCGCCCGAACCGCCGCTGATGCGTCCGACGCCGTTATAGCCCCAGACGAGGTCCATGAACGTGTTGTTCGTCGAGCCGCCGATGTAGGGACGTGAGCTGGCGGACGTCAGAATCGTCGCCACCACGAACCATCCGGCCGACACAACGAGAGCCACAGCCGCGACGATGAGTTGCCCAATTCGCTTGAGCCAACCGTTGTTTGCGAACAGCAGGTAGGCGAGCCCGAATGCAGGCAGCACCAACAGGCCCTGCAGCATCTTCGTCAGGAAGGCGAAGCCGAGCGCGACACCCACCAGCGCCAGCCACCGGCCGGAGTTCGTCGCGATCGCCCGTGCCAGGCAGTACCCCGCGGCAACCATCAAGAGCACCAGCAGTGCGTCGGGGTTGTTGAAGCGGAACATCAACGCGGCCGCAGGGGTGAAGGCGAGCACCGCGCCAGCGATCAGTCCCGCGGCGGTCCCCTGCCTCGGATCGGTGATCACTCGACGCATCGTCGCGTACATCAGCGCCACCGCCGCGACGCCCATCAGCGCCTGCGGCACCAACACGGCCCAACTGTTCATGCCGAAGATGCGCACCGAGAGTCCGGTCACCCACAGCGACGCCGGGGGCTTGTCGACGGTGATGAAATTCGACGGGTCGAGTGCTCCGAAGAACCACGCCTTCCAGCTCTGCGAGCCCGCCCACGCGGCCGCCGCGTAGAAGGTGTTGCCGTATCCGCTGGCGGAGAGATTCCACAGGTAGAGCACCGCGGTCGCCACGAGGAGTCCTGCAAGCGCGAACGGACTCCACCACACCGGACGCCCGGCCAATCGGCGACGCCTGGGCGTCGGTGGTGAATCGTCGGCGGGCGGCGATACGTCGCGCCGCTCCAGAACTGCGGTCATCATTCCTCCAGAATCTCGGTGTGAGGCAGAAGTCTCGGTTGGGTTCGTCTACCAGAATCCGAGACCCCGCTACCGCGACCCTGGACCCTCGCTGGGAGAAGTCTGTGAACGCGGGCGTCCGTCAGTCGACGAGTGCGAGCACCCTCGCCGGACCACCCGTTCCGCCCGCGAACCGAGGCGCTCCCACGACGACGCGCGCACCCGCGGGCGGAACGTCCGTCAGGTTGGCCAACGCCTCCACCGCGTACCGCCCGGCACCGAGAATCGCTGTGTGCGCGCCGACGCCGCCCTTGATGTCGACGCTCAAGGTGTCGGTCCCCAGCGCCGACACCCCCCGTTCGGTCACCAACATCTGCGCCGCGGCGGGATCAAACCCTGGCGCGTCGGCTCCGCCTGTCGCGGGTTGCCACCCGGAATGCAGCGCCACCAAGGCACGCGCCGGAATGCGACCGTGAACGCGTTCGTACCCTTCGACGTCGCGTTCTGTCAGGACCGCCCGCCGATTTCCGCGCGCAGCGGCCGCGATACTGATCACCACCAGCGGCACCACGAGGTCGCGCGCCGGTATCGCGTCGACCGTTCGCCCGCCTGCGATCTTGTGCGCCGGGGCGTCGACGTGGGTCCCCGAGTGCTCGGCGAACGACATCCACCTGGTGGCGAAGCCCGAGTTGCCGGGCCCGACTCGGGACGTCTGCACGCTGACCACCGGCGGGTTACCGGGCCACATCGGGAAGCCCGGTCCCAGTCGATGGGTGAGGTCGACGACTCGCGTCGCACCGGGCTGAGCCGAGGCGCGCGCAGGTCGCGACGCAATACCGACCCCGGCCGCCGCGGCGCCGGCCGCAGCGGTCATCTGCAACGCGGTCCGACGACTGAACCGCCTGGCTTCCTCGTGCGCATGCCGCACCACGTCGTCGTCACACATAGCTGCCGTCACACATAGCTGCCGTCACTCATCGCTGTCGTCACACATCACCGGGTCACACATGAATCAGGCTCCTGGTCGGATTCGTAGGATCTGATCGGTTCCGGTGTCCGTTCCGACGAGAAGCGAGCCGTCCCTGTCGACCGCCAGGGCACGCAGTCGCCCATACCGATCCGACAAAGCCTCGTCGACGTGGACGACCCGCGTTCCGCTGTCGTCGAGCTTCACCACAACCAACTTCTCGGCCTTCTGCGCCGCGATGACGACTGCCCCGTTCCAGTCGCCCCAGCCGCTGCTCGGCAAGAACTGCAGTGCGGGCGTTGCGATCGTCGGGTTACCCGACTTCCAGATCGGACCGACCGCACCCGGTACCCGCGTGGGGTCGGTCATCGGCACCGATTCGTCGTAGATCACTGGTGCGCGGTCGGGCCGGTAACCGTAGTTGGCGCCGGGCCGGATGAGGTTGAGCTCGTCGTCGACGCTGGTGCCCTGCTCGATCGAGTAGACCCGTCCGCTGCCCGGTTGCACCGCGATGCCCTGCACGTTGCGGTGGCCGAGCGTCGCGATCGGGCTCGCGGGGTCGGGGTTTCCCACAGCGGGCCTGCCCGTTGCGGCATTGACGTGTAACACCTTGCCGCCCAACGACTGTCGACTTTGCGGATACCACGCTGTCGCGTTGTCGCCGGTGCCGATCCACAGCGTCCCGTCCGACGACGCCGCCAACCCGCATCCGGCGTGCCGTCCGCTCGCGTTGACCGGAATGCCCGCCAACACAGTGCGCTCACGCTGCATACTCGACCAGTCCGGCGACACCCGCCACGAGGCGACCGTGACCTGCTGCCCGGTGTTCGGCCACGGCAGCGGGACGCTTTCGACATCTTGCGGAATCTTGGCGCCCTGCGCGACCGACGATCCGGTGCCGGCCTTCTCGGCCTGACACGAATAGATTCGACGGTTCTGCGCGAATCCCGGATCGACGGCAAGGCCCATCAGTCCGGCTTCCCTGTGGACCCAGAGATTGCCCACGTCAGCACGCACTGTCTGGGGCGCCTGCCCCGGCCTGATCGCCACGAACCGACCCGCACGCTCGTCGAGAAGGATCGTGCCGTCGGGTGCGGTGACGATGTCCCAGGGATGACTCAGCCCGGTCGCGACCGTGCTCACCGCGAGACCCGGCGCGGCGCTGGCCGACGCCGCTCCTGCCACGGTTCCCGCCACACCGGCTGCGAGGACACACGAGATCACACCGAACTTCAGTACGCTGCGCTGCGGCGACATGGCCCAACCGTAAGGGCTGCCGGGTATCCGATGGTGCGTATCGGACAGATCGCCCCCTTCGCTGCGGCGTCGGGCCCGCTACACCTCACCATTTTCGCGCGCGAGTATCGCGGCCTGCACGCGGGATCTGACGTCGAGTTTCATCAACACCCGCGAGACGTGAGTTTTCACGGTGGCCTCCGTGATGAACAACGACGTCGCGATGTCGACGTTCGTCATTCCGGCACCAAGACATCTCAGTACATCTCGTTCGCGCTGGGTGAGGTCGTCGATCGGCGCGTGCAGCGAGGAAGCCGATGACACACGAGCGGCGAGGTTCGGGCCCCCTGATCCACGAAACGATTCCAACACTCGCCGGGTGACCTCCGGCGCAAGCGCGGCATCGCCACGCGCGACAGCGCGAACAGCCTCGATGATCGCTTCGGCCGACGCGGTCTTCAGCAGAAAGCCACTGGCTCCGACGCGCAGCGCGCCGAAGACATAGTCGTCGAGGTCGAATGTCGTCAACACGATCACGCGACACGAGCCCGCTCGCACGATCCGGTCCGTCGCCGCGATGCCGTCGGTTCCCGGCATACGTACGTCCATGAGCGCGACGTCGGCACGCAGTTCGTCGGCTGCGACCACCGCCTCGTCACCGTCAGCGGCTTCGCCCACCACCTCGATCCCCGCTGCGGGCTCCAGCATCATCGTGATACCTGCGCGGATCGCGGCGTGATCGTCGGCTATCAACACCCGCGTCGACGAGATCCCCGTCATCGTTGCGCCTCGGAGTTCCACCGGTCGGGAGCGGCGGTGCACGCCGAGTCGACGGGCAAACGCGCCGTCACGACATACTGCTCCTTCACCGCGTGCGCGGTCAGCCTGCCGCCGACTATCCGGGCACGAGTGGTCATGTTGTCGATTCCACGACCACCGCCCGCTCGTGCGGGTACGCGCGGCGCGGCGTCGGTGCCGAGCGGGTTGCAAACCTCGATACCAAGGACGTCATCGACAAACTCGATGGTGAGTGAAATGGGTTGTCCAGGAGCATGAGTCACGGCATTGGTCAGCGCTTCCGCGAGAATGCGGTGCGCAGCGATGTCGACGACGGCCGAGAGTTCGGCGGCGAGTACGGCCACAGACGCGTGCGTCGGGTGCACGAGGTCGACCCGGGTTCCCGACTCACGGATCGGCGCGATCATGCGGTCGAGGCGACGCAGCCCGCCCGCTTCGCGCTCGATTCTCTCCGACGAGCTCCCCCCTTCCGGATCCGCTGCTAGCAGTTCAATGAGCCCGCGCATCTCGGTGAGCGCGTCGACACTGCTGGTGCGGATTGCCGCGAGTGCGCGCCGACTCATCGCGGCATTATCTGGATACTGTTGCGCCGCAGTCGAATGCATCGCTATCGCCGACAGCCGACCCGCGATCACGTCGTGCAGTTCGCGCGCCAGTCTGCGACGCTCATCGACGATGGCGTCGGCCTTTTCACGGGCGGCCAACGCGGAGAGCGCCTGTGCGTGCTCCTGCTCGAGGTGGAGGGCTGTGCGGTGCTCGCGAACCGCCAATCCGTAGGCAAGTGGTGACGCGACGAAAGCGATCAGCCACAGCACGCAGATGAACAAGAATCGCCAATTCGACGTCTCCTGATACGCCGCGACCAGCGTCAGCACGCCGAGTGCCACAAACGCGCAGATCCCGAACAGCAGATGCACCACTCGCGCCCCACCGTAGACGCACACCGCATAGACGATGTCAGAGAACACCAGCCAGATCGGGACCGACGGCGCCACCACCGTATCGACGATCAGAAGCGATGTGACCCCGGCGAGCGCGACGGCAGGATGCGTCGAGCGGCCGAGCTGAAAGCAGGCCGCGAGACCGAGGACGACAAGCGGAAACCACGACGGCCCCAGCGCTTCGCCGGGTCCGCCGATGTGTGCGATACCCGCCGCGTAGATGGCGACGCCGAGCCCGAGGAAGAGCGCTGTCAGCGCGGCGTCGTTGAGGAGGGCTCTGGGCACCGGAACACGCCACATACCGCCATCGTGGCACGGTCACGGCCCGCGAACATCCGACGAAAGGATGAGTGCCGACGGCCGACGCCCACTCGTCGGTTCGGCCGATGCGCGAGTGTAGCCGCGGTACGCATCGTGGTGGCATGAGTTCTGAACTGCTCAACTCCCCCGTCACCTGGGTCATCCTCGGATGCGAAGTCGGCTTCTGGGCCGTCCTGATCAGCGGGCTGTCGGTGCGCTACCTGCTGCGACGGCCCAGGGCGTCGTCGTTGGTCCTGTTGTTGGTCCCACTCGTCGACCTGATCCTGCTGATCGCTGTGGCAGTCGATCTCGCACACGGCAGCGAGGTCACCACCGTGCACCGGATCGCCGGTGTCTATCTCGGTGTCACGGTTGCGTTCGGCCACTCGGTCATCAGATGGGCCGACGCCCGCTTCGCCCACCGCTTTGCAGGCGGCCCCGCTCCCGCTAAACGCCCTCGGCGGGGTCCGGTCGCACTCCGCAACGAGGTCGCCGACTTCGGCCGCTGGCTGGTTGCTGCGGCGGTGGCGGCAGGCGCGGCCATGCTGCTGTCGGTCACCGTCGCAAATCCCGATCAGGCGAACGCGCTTCGCGGGATCTTTCCGCAGCTCGGCGTGATCACGGTGATCTGGTTGCTGACCGGACCTGTGTGGGCGATGTTCTCGGCATCCGATGACTGACCGCCCGCACGATCGGTCATCGCGGTCGGCAACTACTCCCGGCAGTCAGCGACTACCGTCCCGGCAGGAACTTCAGCGACCGCACCGCGAGCGGGGTGACCGCGCGGTAGACACTCTTCGGCACTCCGGGTGCCTTGTCGATGCCGATGAAGCGCTGCTCGGCGATCGTCTGCGGCTCGGTGTACTTGAGCAGCCCCTCTTCGCCGTGTCTGCGGCCGACGCCCGAGATCCCCATGCCGCCCATCGGGGCCGCGGTCGACGCCCACGCGGCGGCGTAGCCCTCGTTGATGTTGACGGTGCCCGCGCGCAACTGCTCCGCGATCGCCTGCGCCTCGTCGCTGCTGCCCGCGAAGACGCTCGCGTTGAGACCGTAGTCGGTGTCGTTGGCCAGCTTGATCGCTTCGTCGGTGGAGTCGACCGGATACACCGACACGACCGGGCCGAATGTCTCGTTGCGGAAGCAGGTCATCTCGTCGGTCACGCCCGACAGCACCGTCGGCTCGAAGAAGAAGGGGCCGAGGTCGGCGCGACGCTTGCCGCCCGCGACCACCGTCGCACCCTTCGACACGGCGTCGTCGACGTGCGCTTCGGCCGTCTCGACCTGTGCGGCCGAAGCCAGCGACCCCATGTCGACGTTGAAGTCGTAGTTGGCCCCGAGCTTCATGTTGCGAACAAAGGTGCCGAACTTCTCGGTGAACTCGTCGGCGATGGCCTTGTCGACGTAGAGCCGCTCGATCGAGATGCACAACTGGCCGGAATTCGAGTAGCACGCTCGCGCAGCACCTTCGACGGCATGGTCGATCTTGGCGTTGGCCGTCACGATCATCGGATTCTTGCCACCGAGTTCTGCGGAGAAACCGATGAGTCGACGCCCCGCCTGCTCGGCGAGCGAGGCTCCGGTCTCCGACGATCCGGTGAACATCACGTAGTCACAGGTCGCCATGATGGCCTGTCCCACAACACTTCCCGGGCCCGGGACCACCGCGAATAGCGCGGGCGGCAGACCCGCCTCGTAGAGCAGCTCAGCCAGCGCCAGCGAGCAGTAGGGAGTCTGGCTGTCTGGCTTGATCACCACGCCGTTACCCGCGAGCAGGGCGGCGACCGCATCCGAAACCGCAAGTGTGAGTGGGTAATTCCACGGGCTGATCACTCCGACGACGCCCTTGGGCTGATACCGCACGCGCACCTTGGTAGCACCGGGCAGCATGCCCTGCACCCTGCGCTCGGCGAGCATCTTCGGGCCGTGCGTCGCGTAGTACCGCGCGGTCAGCGCGACGTCGACAACCTCTTCCTGCGCGTACGAGCGAGCCTTGCCCGTCTCGGCCTGCGCGATATCCATCAACGACGCCGCGTTGGCAAACACCAACTCGGAGAACTTCTTCAGTACCTTCGCGCGCTCTGCGGGCGACTGCTTGGCCCACCCCTGCGCAGCGGCACGCGCCCGCGACACCGCAGTCTCGAGATCCTCTGCGGTGGCAACCGGAATGGTCGCCATTTCGACGCCGCTGAACGCTTCGAGGATGGATCGGGTCGGGCGTGCGGCGGCGTTGTCGATCGCTACCAAAGCGCCGAGTCGTTCGAAGTAGTCGGGTGTTGGCTTGGGCATCGGAGCCTCCTGCTGCGTGGGAAGTGGTCGAGAGTCGATAATCGGAAGGTCAGGGAGTGACGAGGACGATGCCGTCGTCGTCGGAGTACACGGTGTCGCCGGGCGCGAACGTGACTCCACCCAGCGTCAGCGGTACGTCGCGCTCACCTGCTCCGGTCTTGGTGGATTTGCGGGGATTGGTGCCGAGCGCCTTCACGCCGATCTCCATCCCACCGATGGTCTTGGCGTCGCGGATCGCGCCGTTCGCGATGATCCCGACCCAGCCGTTCGACCGGCCCAGCTCAGCGATGATGTCGCCGACCAACGCCGTGTGCACCGATGCATCGCCGTCGATGACCAGCACTCCGCCGGGGTTCGACTCCCCGAGGATCGACTTGAGCAGGGCGTTGTCCTGAAAGCAGCGGACCGTCGTCACTGTTCCGACGAACTCACGGACCCCGCCGTACTGGGTGAACTGGAGATCGCAACTACGGACGTCTGCACCGATCTCGTCGACGAGGTCGGCCGTGGGAGTGAAAGTCAGCTCTGCCATGACGTACAGCATAGGTGTGACTCGCGGTCATGGGTACCTCAGGTTACCGTGCGGTAAGAAGCGCACTCTCGATCAGCGCAACTCATCGATCGCGTCCGCGATCTCGTCGGGAACCTCCAACACGACGAAGTGGCGCGAGACGATCGGCACCAGCCGACCACCGAGCATGCGCGCGTAGCGGGCCTGCTTCCACAGCCAGAAGCTCTGCCACGCCTTCGGCCCGGAAAGCGCGGCGACCACGATCACCGGAACCCGGGGCATCGGATGACTCTTGCGCATGCGACGCAGCGACGCGTTGATCGCGGGGAAAGCCGCGTTCTCCACCATCGTGGCGAGCAGCATCGGCCAGTTACCGAAGACCCTCGCCGCCCAGTAGTGCTCGTGATCGTAGAACCCTTCCGGGGGCCTGGGTAGCACCACGGTCCGTACTCGCGAGAATCCGCGCCGCGGAAAGCGAAACCGCTCCGTGACTCCTCTCGCCGTGTCGATCATCCTGTGCGCGTTGTCGACTCGCACACCGAGCGGTACCACCCGCCACGACAGGAGTACATACGAGCCGTCGAGCATCGCAACCGCGGCAGTGCGCGACGGATGCACTCGCGCGAAAGCCTCGACATACAGCGAGGCAACCGAATGTCCGACGACGGTCACAGGCTCCGTGACCCGCAGCGCATCGAGGACGCCCGCCATCCACGAGACCTCGAGCGACAGGGTCAACACCCGACCTCGCGGAAGTTGTTCGGACAGGCCATATCCCGGGCGATCAAATCGAATCACCCGCCAACCACGCTCGACGAGTCGTGCGGCGAGGTGGTCGAGATCGAACCAGTTGCTCCCCATCGCGGCCATCAGCAGCAGTGGGCGGCCGACACCCTCGTCGACGACGTGGATGTGCTGGCCGTCGACGTCGACGATCTGCCCGGGTGGCGGCCGATCGACCTCGCGCCGACCGTCGGCCACCGCTCAGCTCTCCTGCGGTTTCGCCAGCGGGAATGCCAACGATTCGCGAATCGACTGACCCGTGATCAACATGACCACGCGGTCGACGCCGACGCCAAGACCACCGGTCGGCGGCATCGCGTACTCGAGTGCCTGCAGGAAGTCTTCGTCGAGCTCCATCGCCTCCGGATCGCCATCGGCAGCCAGAACCGATTGCGCGGTAAGCCTTTTACGCTGCTCCACCGGATCGGTCAGCTCCGTGTACGCGGTACCGAGTTCGACGCCCCACGCCACCAGATCCCACCGCTCGGCCACTCCCGGCTCGCTTCGATGCGCGCGCGTGAGCGGCGAGACCGACGTCGGGAAATCGGTGTAAAACGTCGGGAAGGTGGTGCGGTCCTCACCGAGATGCTCGTAGAGTTCCTGCACTATCGCGCCCGCGTCCCAGTCCGGACGGAACGCGATGTCGAGGCGTCTGCAGACCTCCCGGAGATGTTCCACCGACGTCTCCGGCGTGATCTCCTCACCGGCACCCTCCGATACCACCCCGTAGACGGTCTTCACCGGCCACTGCCCGGAGATGTCGATGCGCTGCTCGTTACCCTCGTCGTCGTAGCGCACGATCACCGGCTCACCGTAGGCGGCGGTGGCCGCGAACTGGATCATCTCGCGCGTCAGATCGAGCATCTTCAGGTAATCACTGTGCGCCTCATAGGCTTCCAGGCTCGTGAACTCCGGATTGTGACTGAAGTCGACGCCCTCGTTGCGGAAGTTCCTGCCGATCTCGAACACCTTCTCCACGCCGCCGACGCACAACCGCTTGAGGTACAACTCCGGCGCGATGCGCAGGTAGAGGTCGAGGTTGTAGGCGTTGATGTGGGTCGTGAACGGCGTCGCGTTCGCGCCACCGTGGATCTGCTGCAGAATCGGTGTTTCGACTTCGAGATAGCCACGGGCAGAAAGGAAGTCACGCAGCGACTTGACCACGACGCTCCGCGTGGCAAGCAACTGCCGCGAGCGCGGATTGATCGCGAGGTCGACGTAGCGTTGCCGCACACGGGCTTCCGGGTCTGTCAGGCCCGCCCACTTGTCCGGTAGCGGACGCAGCGACTTTCCGATCATCGCCCAGCGGTCCACGAGCACCGATACCTCACCCTTGCGGCTCGTACCCATCTCACCGTGAACCTCGACCAGATCACCGAGGTCGACGTCGGATGCGAAATCTCTTGAGCCGGAATCGAGTCGCGACGCTTCGACCAGGATCTGCACCTGCCCGGACCAGTCATGGACGTCGGCGAACACCACCTTGCCGAAGTCACGCAGCCGCGTGATGCGCCCGGCAATCGATACCGGCGTACCCGCAGGCGCCGCAATGGCCTCGGCGATCGAGTGCGACGGCGGATCGGCGGGCGGGTAAGGGTCGACGCCGTCGTCGATCATCCTGTCCAGCTTGGCAAGTCGCACTCGGACCTGCTCCGGACGGTGGGCCGCGACGGCGTTCTGGGCCTCCGCCTCGGCGTCGAGTTCTGCGATCAACGCGTCGACATCGATACCTGCGGGAATCGACGGCTGTCCCGCTGTGTACTGCTGCTTGCGGCCGAACCTCGGCAGCCTGACGAAGCCCTCGGTGACGACAGCCGCCAGACCCGCTCGCGCGAGGATTCGGGTGTCCTCGAAGCAGAGGAATCGAGGCTGCCAGTCGGGAAGGTATTTGGCGTTGGACCGGTAGAGCGACTCCATCTGGAAGAACTTGGAGCCGAACATCAGCACGGCGTAGCTCCCGCGCATGACAGGGCCGGCGCCGATCTCCTGCCCCTTCTCGAACACGGCGCGGAAGGTGGCGAAGTTCAGCGAGATCTCGGTGATTCCGAAGTTCTCCGAGTCGCGGCACAGGTCGCTGACCATTGTCTCCACGACGCCGTTGATGCCGCTGCGGTCGCGGCGCATCAGATCGAGCGAGACCCCGCGCCTACCCCACGGAACGAATGACAGCATCCCGACGACCTTCTCGTCGGGCTGTCCCTCGTTCAGGACCGCCTCCACCAGCAGGCAGTCACCGTCTGCAGGATCGCCGATCCGCGAGAGCGCCATCGCGAAGCCGCGCTCCTCCTCGGTGTCGCGCCAGGCGTCGGCCCGCGCGATCACGTCGGCCATCTCGGTCGGCGGTATGTCGCGGTGCCTGCGGATGCGGGTGGTGACGCCTGCGCGTCGGGTTCGTGTCACCGCCTGGCGCACGCCCTTCATGGTCGGCCCGCTGGTCGTGTACTGGCGCGTGTGCAGAATCGCCTCGTCGCCGATGTTGAGCGATGTGAAACCAGCAGCCTCGAATGCCGCCGCGCCTCGTTCACTGGAACCCATCGCCGCGGGGTGCCATCCGTAGCGTTCGCACAGCACCAGGAACTCGGCGATCGCATCGGGCCAGGACTCCGGATCGCCGATCGGATCTCCACCGGCAATACCGACACCCAGCTCGACGCGGTAGGTGATCGCCGCGCGTCCGTCGCGCGAGAAGACAACCGCTTTGTCGCGTCGCGTCGAGAAGTAGGCCAACGAGTCGTCGTCGTTGAATCGCGTGATCAGCGCTCGGATCAGTCGTTCGTCGGTCGCCGTCATCAGCGACTTGAGCCGCTGCGATCGGAAGAGCACCGACGCCGCGACGATCAGCGCGAGCGCACCGAATAGGCCCAGTGCGCCATTGACCGGCGGATACGCGTGATGGCCGTCGAAAGTCCGCTGGTCGATCGCGGCGAACGCAACGACCCGATTGAACGCGTAGGGCAGACGCTCGGAGCGTTCCAGACTGCCCGGGAACAGCCACACCAGCGCGAACCCGATGCCGGTTGCCACGGCAAGTCCGACCACCAGCACCACGAGCGCGCGCAGTAGGGCGGCACGTCGAACCCGCGTGTAGAACTGCCGATATGTGACGAGCAGGAAGATAAGGGCCACGAGATCGATACCGAGACCGATCACGATGTTCATGCGCTCGGCGTCGTCGACGTCGAAGTCGTCGGCGACCGGCTGCCACAACAGCACCGCGTTTCCAGCCATGAACAGCAGCAGGTAGATGACACAGATCCACCACGCGATGCGCTTGCGCGCCGTCAGCGCGATGGCGACGAGGGCCAACACAAACGACCACGCGAAGCTCGTGTCGGGCATCGACATGATGAAGTCGTCCACGTAGTCGCGCGGAACGTGAATCCAGTGCCGAAAGAACGGGAAGATGCTCGACAGCAATGCGATGGTCGCCATGATTCCGACGACGAGTCCAGCGATCCGCGGCGCGTGGCTGCCGAATCCGCGGGGGTGGCGGATGCGCTCGAGCAGATCGGCCGAACGACGATCCGCCTCCGCCCGTCCTGATCGCTGCAGCGCGACGTCGGGATCTGTGGGTGCACTTGAGAGTGCCTGGGATGGGGACTCGACCGCCATGGATCAAAGGTAGTTCACCCCGGATTCGACGGTGCGCACCCTTCACCGGTCAGGCAGTATCTCAGGCATGGACGACGACGCATTCGACGTACCTGTACGGGGTGACGGGATCAGGCTCGGTCAGTTCTTGAAATTGGCGAACCTCATCGAGTCCGGAGCCGAGGCGAAGGAGGTCATCTCCGACGGTCTCGTCACGGTCAACGGCGATGTGGAAACACGCAGAGGTAGGCAGTTGGTAGTCGGCGACGTGATCTCTCTGGGCGACGCATCGGCGCGGGTCACCGCGGGGTGACCGGCGACCTGCTCACGCAGTCAGTCGCTTGAGCTCCGCCGCGGTGACGAGGCGTTCGGCCTCTGCGGGGAATCGCGGCGCCTCACGATGGCGGCCGATACGGCCGCCGGTGATGGCACTCAGCATTGAGTGTCGACGGGGTGTCTGGAACGTTGCTGCCAGCTTCATGACGATACGTTTCCTGCGTCAGAACGGATTCGATCTTTACTATCTTGTACTGCCGACTGTGTCGGCGCAACTCACCCTTCGTATCGATCGTCACACAGGATTCGTTACCAGCCAGAGACCGACGCGCGGTTCAGCCCAATCCGGCGAGAAACTGATGTGCCCAGGCCACGGCCGTCACACCCGGTTTGACCTCGAAACGTCCGTAGTCGCCGTGCGAACCCGACTGCAAGAACCGGTTGAACTCGATGATCTGCTGCCGCGCCCGAGCGTTGCTCAGCTCGTTGACGACGTTGCCCGGTCCGCCCCTGGTCAGCATCTCGTTGACGATCGCCCCCGCCTCGGCCTGATACTGGCCGACCTGGCTGGGCGTCGGATCACTGGTTTCCGCGAGGTAGCCGATCACGCGCGTCACGTAGTACTCACGCGGCACGTTGCAGTAGAGATCCTTGGGCGCGCAAATGGTGAAGGCGCGCGGCAGCACGTAGCCCATGCCGTCAAGGCGTGGCCCGCCGCTACCCTGCCCGGATAGGGGCGGCCCGACCAGGTTGTCTTTCGACGACCGTCGAGGGTCTGCGATCAGCACGACACCCGCGACCTGCTGCGGACGGATCTTCTCACGGCCGGTACCGATCTCCGACGCGACGTCGCCCGCGGCGTCGGCACCCTGGCTGTAACCGGTGAGCGCGATCTTGGTGCCCGGGCATCGCTTGAGCATGCCCAGGGCGAGACCCTTGGTATTGGCTACAGCCTGCGCCTTCGACTTTCCGTAGATGGCGCTCTCCCACGGGAACGCCGTGGCGTCATAGCCGACATAGGAGACCTTGGTGTCAGACCCGAGATTCGACGTGACGGAACCGAGCAGACCTGGTCCGTCAGACCATGTGCCGGGTATTGCCAACACGTACACCTTGGGGCACGGTCCCGGCGCGGCCGACGCCGAGCCCGCCGATGCGACCACGACGCCACACGCCGCCAACGCCACCGCAACTGCCATCCCGAGAAGCCTGCGCACTGACCTGTACCTCCACGAACACGTATCCGCGACACGATCGCCGCGATCCAACCCACAGAGTGTAGGCAGGGATGCACCCATCCGGCAGCGTCGTCTCACCGAACTCTTAAAGAACGTTTGTCTACAGAGCCGAGTGATCCGGCACATGAGGAGGCCCACGGTGGTCGACGTCTCGCGCACCTTCACTGTCCGACAGCCGCGTGAGGTGATCGTCGCCTACCTGCGCGACTTCTCCCACGCCGAGGAATGGGACCCGGGGACAGTGGAATGCACGCAGGAGGACGACGCCCCGATCGCACTCGGCACGCGTTGGCACAACAAGTCGAAGCTCTACGGGATCTCGACCGAGCTGACCTACGAACTGACGCGCGACGACACCGACCACGTCGTGTTCTCCGGCTCCAACAAGACCGCGACGACGTCCGACGACCTCTCGTTCACCGATCTCGGCGACGGAACGACCAGCGTCACCTATCGTGCGCTCGTCGACTTCCACCGCTTCAAGCTGATCGGCGAACCCCTCTTCAGCTTCATCTTCGGCCGCCTCGCCGACTCGGTGCCCACCCAGATGACGAGCGTGCTCGAGAAGCTCTGAGCGCCTCAACCGCCGGTCGAGCGCCTTTCGCTGGTCGAGCCGTCCCCGCTGGTCGAGATCACCACCCAGCGGGGCAGGTCAGCGCTGCGCGACCTGCGTCGGCACGATCGGTGCGGGGAGATCCGACGCCCCCGCGAGGTACCGATCCGCGGCGGCCGCAGCCGAGCGCCCCTCCGCGATGGCCCACACGATCAGTGACTGTCCACGCCCGGCGTCACCGGCGACGTACACGCCCTCCTGCCCGACGGCAGCAAAGTCGTTGTCGCGCTTGATGTTGCCGCGCTGGTCGTATTCGACGCCCAGCTTGTCGAGCAGGTCGACACGCTCAGGGCCGACGAAGCCCATGGCCAACAGCACCAGATCGCATTCGAGCTCGAAGTCTGAGCCCTCCACCTTCTCGAATCGACCGTCACGCATGGCAACCTCGTGGGCCTTGAGCGCGGTGACCTTGCCGTTCTCGCCGGTGAACTGCTCGGTGTTGACCGAGAAGACCCGCTCGCCGCCCTCTTCGTGGGCAGACGACACGCGATACATCAGCGGGTACGTCGGCCACGGGGTCGACTCGGCTCGCTCGGTCGGCGGCTTGGGCATGATCTCGAACTGGTGCACAACCTCAGCGCCCTGACGCAGCGACGTGCCGAGGCAGTCGGCGCCGGTGTCGCCGCCGCCGATGATGACGACCTTCTTGCCCTTGGCACTGATCTGCCCGTCGACGGTGTCGCCGAGCTGAATTCGGTTGGCCTGCGGCAAGAACTCCATCGCCTGGTGGATACCGTCGAGCTCGCGGCCCGGAATCGGCAGATCGCGACCGATTGTCGAACCCATCGCGAGCACAACAGCGTCGAAGTCCTGACGAAGCTGCGCGACGGTGATGTCGACGCCGACGTTGACACCGGTACGGAAGACAGTGCCCTCGGCCCTCATCTGCTCGAGACGACGGTCGATATGGCGCTTCTCCATCTTGAACTCGGGGATGCCGTAGCGCAGCAGTCCGCCGATACGATCGGCGCGCTCGTACACGTAAACCGTGTGGCCCGCACGCGTGAGCTGTTGCGCCGCAGCGAGTCCCGCGGGACCCGAACCGACAACCGCAACCGACTTGCCGGTGCGCTCGCTGGGCAGTACGGGCTGCACCCAGCCGCTGTCGAAGGCATTGTCGATCAGCTCCACCTCGACCTGCTTGATGGTCACCGCGGGCTGATTGATACCGAGCACGCACGACGCCTCGCACGGCGCTGGGCACAGACGCCCCGTGAACTCCGGGAAGTTGTTGGTCGCGTGCAGGCGCTCGATGCCTTCTTTCCACTGATCCCGGTAGACCAGGTCGTTCCACTCCGGGATGAGGTTGCCCAGCGGACAACCGTTGTGGCAGAACGGGATACCGCAGTCCATGCAGCGGCTGGCCTGGGTCTGCAACTCCGACTTGTCGAAGTCGTTGTAGACCTCTTTCCAGTCCATCAACCGCAGGTCGACCGGCCGCCGCTCGGGCAGTTCACGCTCGGTGTGCTTGAGGAATCCTCTGGGGTCAGCCACGTGCGGCCTCCATGATCGCTTCGTTCACGTCTCGTCCGGACTTCTCTGCGGCGTCGATCGCGGCCAGCACGCGCTTGAAATCGCGTGGCATGACCTTGGCGAACGCCTGCTGGGTGTTCTCCCAATCGGCGAGAATCGCCGCAGCGACCGGCGACGCCGTCTCGCCACGATGCTCACCGATGATGCCGGACAAGAACTCGATGTCTTCGTCGTCGAGTGGTTCGAGGTCGACGAGTTCGGGGTTCAGGTTGGTACCCAGCTTGTTCTCTGGGTCGTACACGTAGGCGATGCCGCCCGACATACCGGCCGCGAAGTTGCGTCCGGTGTCGCCGAGCACCACCACTCGTCCACCGGTCATGTACTCGCAGCCGTGATCGCCGACGCCCTCGACCACCGCGACAGCACCGGAGTTACGTACGCAGAAACGCTCGCCGACGACGCCGCGCAGGAAGATCTTTCCCTTGGTGGCACCGAAGCCGATCACGTTTCCGGCGATGATGTTGTCTTCTGCGACAAAGCCTTCCGGCGTACTCGCCGGCGGGCGCACCACGATGCGTCCACCCGAGAGACCCTTGCCGACGAAGTCGTTGGCATCGCCTTCGAGTCGAAGCGTGATGCCCTTCGGCACGAACGCACCGAAGCTATTGCCTGCAGAACCCTCGAAGTCGATGATGATCGTTCCCTCGGGAAGCCCTTGCGCGCCATGCGTCTTGGTGACCTCATGGCCGAGCATCGTTCCGACGGTGCGGTTCACGTTGGTGATCTTCGACGTGAACGACACCCTGGTGCCGTGATCGATCGCCTCACGACTCTGCGCGATGAGCTGCTGGTCGAGCGCCTTCTCCAGACCGTGGTCCTGCACGCCGGAGCAGTACAGATCCTGGTTCATGAACGGCGATTCGGGCGTCGAGAGAATCGGCGACAGATCGAGCTTGCCCGCCTTCGACGACTTCCAGTGTGCGAGTGCCTTTGTCGTGTCGAGAGCCTCGACGTGGCCGACGGCCTCCTGCAGCGTGCGGAACCCGAGGCGAGCGAGCAGCTCGCGTACCTCTTCTGCGATGAACATGAAGAAGTTCTCGACGAACTCCGGCTTGCCGGTGAAACGCTCACGCAGCAGCGGATTCTGGGTGGCGACCCCGACCGGGCAGGTGTCGAGATGGCAGACGCGCATCATGACGCAACCGGAGACGACGAGAGGCGCCGTCGCGAAGCCGAACTCCTCGGCTCCGAGCAGTGCACCGATCACCACGTCGCGGCCGGTCTTGAGCTGACCGTCGACCTGGACCGAGATCCGATCGCGAAGTCCGTTGAGCAGCAAGGTCTGCTGCGTCTCGGCGAGACCGATCTCCCAGGGGGCACCGGCATGCTTCAACGACGTCAGCGGCGACGCACCGGTACCGCCGTCGTGTCCGGAGATCAGCACGACGTCGGCGTGTGCCTTCGACACACCCGCGGCGACCGTTCCGACGCCGAGCTCACTGACGAGCTTGACGTGAACGCGCGCTTGCGGATTGGCGTTCTTCAGGTCGTGGATCAGCTGAGCGAGATCCTCGATCGAGTAGATGTCGTGGTGCGGTGGCGGCGAGATGAGGCCGACGCCCGGCGTCGAACCACGAACCTCGGCGACCCACGGGTACACCTTGTGCGGCGGAAGCTGGCCACCCTCACCGGGTTTCGCACCCTGCGCCATCTTGATCTGGATGTCGGTGCAGTTGCTCAGGTAGTGCGAGGTGACACCGAAGCGTCCCGACGCGACCTGCTTGATCGCACTGCGACGCCAGTCGCCGTTCTCGTCGTGATGGAAACGACGCGGATCTTCGCCGCCCTCACCGGAATTCGACCGTCCGCCGAGTCGGTTCATGGCGATCGCCAAGGTCTCGTGCGCCTCGGCCGAGATCGAACCGAAGCTCATCGCGCCCGTCGAGAAGCGCTTGACGATCTCGCTCGCGGGCTCGACCTTGTCGATCGGGATCGGGTCACGATCGCCGAAGTTGAAGTCGAACAGTCCACGCAGAGTTGCCATTCGGGCCGACTGATCGTCGACCATCTTGGTGTACTCCTTGAACACCTTGTACTGACCGGTGCGCGTTGCGTGCTGAAGCTTGAACACGGTATCCGGGTTGAACAGGTGGTACTCACCCTCGCGCCGCCACTGGTACTCGCCACCGACCGGGAGCTCACGGTGTGCGCGCTCGGACGGACGGTCGTTGAACGCCAAGGCATGTCGCGTTGCGACGTCGGCGGCGATCTCGTCGAGCCCGACGCCTCCGAGCTGGCTGTTCATCCCGCTGAAGAACTCGTCGACGGTGTCCTGGTCGAGACCGATCACCTGGAAGAGCTGCGCGCCGGTGTACGAGGCCACCGTGGAGATGCCCATCTTGCTCATCACCTTGAGCACGCCCTTGCCCGCGGCCTTGACGTAGTTGTTGCGGGCGGTCTCGAAGTCGATGTCGCCGAGCACCCCGCGCTCGACCATGTCCTCGATCGATTCGAACGCCATGTACGGATTGACCGCTGCCGCACCGAATCCCACCAACGTGGCGACATGGTGGACCTCGCGGCAATCTCCCGATTCGACGATCAGGCCGACGCGTGTGCGCTTGCGCTCGCGGACCAGGTGGTGGTGAACCGCGGCCGTCAGCAGCAACGACGGGATCGGTGCGAGCGTCTCGTCGGACTCTCGGTCGCTGAGCACGACGAGGCTCACGCCGTCGTCGATGGCGGCGCTGACCTTCGCGCGGATCTCGTCGAGCGACTTACGCAACCCGGCACCGCCCTCGGCCACCGGGTAGAGCCCGTGGATCTGGATGCTGCGGAAGTCGGGAAGCGAGTCGTCCTCGTTGATCCGGACCAACTTGGCGAGGGTGTCGTTGTCGATCACCGGTGAGGGAAGCGCGATCTGGCGGCACGACTCGGGACCCGGGTGCAGCAGATCGGCTTCGGACCCGATGGTTCCGCCGATACTGGTGACGATCTCCTCGCGGATCGCGTCGAGCGGCGGGTTGGTCACCTGCGCGAAGAGCTGTTGGAAGTAGTCGAACAACATCCGCGGACGCGCAGACAACACCGCGATCGGGGTATCGGTACCCATCGAGCCGATGGCTTCGGCGCCGGTCTTCGCCATCGGCGCGACCAGCAGGTTGAGCTCCTCGGTGGTGTAACCGAACACCAACTGCCGCAACGTTACCCGGTGGTGGGACATGTGCTCGTGCGGCAACGCTTTGACGTGGTCGATGTGGACGATGCCCTTCTCGAGCCACTCCGCGTACGGATGCTCGGCGGCGAGTTCGTCCTTGATCTCCTCGTCGTCGACGATGCGGCCGGCCTCGGTGTCGACGAGGAACATGCGGCCCGGCTGCAGGCGCAGCTTCTGCACGACGTCGGCCTGGTCGATGTCGAGCACGCCGACCTCGGAGGCCATCACGACGAGGCCGTCCTTGGTGACCCAGATTCGGCTGGGGCGCAGGCCGTTTCGGTCGAGCACAGCGCCGACGACGGTGCCGTCGGTGAAGCACACCGACGCCGGTCCGTCCCACGGCTCCATGAGTGACGCGTGGTACTCGTAGAACGCGCGGTGCTCCGGCTTCATCGCCTCCTGGCGTTCCCACGCCTCGGGGATCATCATCAGGACCGCGTGCGGCAGGCTGCGCCCCCCGAGGTGCAGCATCTCGAGCACCTCGTCGAAGCGTGCCGTGTCCGACGCTCCGGGCGTACACACGGGGAAGATCTTCTGCGCTGCGCCGTCGCCGAACAGCGACGTGTCGATCAGTGCCTCACGGGCACGCATCCAGTTCTCGTTGCCGGTGACGGTGTTGATCTCACCGTTGTGGGCGACTCGTCGGAACGGATGCGCGAGCGGCCACGACGGGAAGGTGTTGGTCGAGAAGCGCGAGTGCACGAGGCCCAGCGCGCTCTCCACCCGCGAATCCTGCAGGTCGAGGTAGAACTCCCGCAGCTGCGGGGTGGTGAGCATGCCCTTGTAGACGAAGGTCGTGCCCGACAGGCTCGGGAAGTAGACGGTCTCGCGGCCCGGGCCGTCGGCGCCTGCACCCTTGTTGCCGAGCTCGTGCTGAACACGCTTGCGCACGACGAATGCCTTGCGCTCGAGCTCCATGCCCGACGCGCCGGCGAGGAACACCTGACGGAAGGTCGGCATCGCGTCGCGCGCGAGCGCACCGAGGCCGTTCTCGTTGGTGGGTACCTCGCGCCAGCCGAGCACGGTCAGACCTTCGGACTCGATGATCTTCTCGACGCCCTCGGCGGCGGTCGCGGCGTCGTTCGAGCCCTGCGGCAGGAAGGCGATACCGGTCGCGTAGCTGCCCTCGGCGGGCAGTTCGAAGTCGACAACCTCACGCAGGAAGCGGTCGGGGACCTGGATCATGATTCCGGCACCGTCGCCGGTGTTCGGCTCTGCGCCCGCGGCACCACGATGCTCGAGGTTGATCAGCGCGGTGATCGCCTTGTCCACGATGTCGCGGCTGCGACGACCATGCATGTCGACAACAAACGCAACACCGCACGCGTCGTGTTCGTTGGCCGGGTCATAGAGCCCAATGGGGCCTGGAGCGTGCTTCATGTATTCGCCTCACTAGGTGCGCGACGTTGCGCAGAGCTGTCACCCGTTTCGTCGTTGACAGCAGTCCTACCGAGCCAACAGAATCCACCCTCATCGTGGGCTGACCTGGGCTGATCCTGTGATCACTCGGTGGCTGCCTCGTGCCAGCGCCGTTGCTGGCGGGGGTGTGCCGACCCTGAGATCGCGCTGACACCCCACTGCTTCATGAGCATTGTCGAATATTTTCTCACGGGGGGTACCCAGTATTGAAATCCGGCTACCACATCGCCGCTGATTGCGCAGGTTACGCACAACGAACAAGGCGTCGAACCCCTATCCTGAGTCGGTGGAATCGCTGGTGACTGCTGTGGTGATCGACGACCATCCGTTCTTCCGGGATGGCATCTCCCGCGGACTCACCCAGAGTGGCCGCGTACGCGTGGTGGGTGAGGCAGGTGACGGCCCGTCGGGCCTCGAACTCATTCGCGGTGAGCTGCCGGATGTGGCCGTCGTCGACTATCAGATGCCGGGGCTGACCGGAGTCGACGTCGCGCACGCGGTCACCAGGGACGGACTGCGGACGCGGGTCCTTGTTCTCTCCGCTGTCACCGACGCGCCCATCGTCTTCGCTGCGCTGGAGAAGGGTGCGGCGGGGGATCTGAGCAAGGAGTCGAGCCGCGACGAGATCGTCGGAGCCGTCACGCGGGTTGCCAAGGGCGAGACGGTGGTCCCCGCGGAGTTGGCTGCCGGGCTCGTCGGTGAGATCAGGTCGCACGCGCGCAACGACGGCCCGGCGCTCAGTGAGCGTGAACGCCAGGTGCTCGAAGGCTTCGCCCGCGGCCTGTCGATCCCGCAGGTCGCGGGCGAGCTCTTCATCGGGGCGTCGACGGTCAAAACGCATGCACAACACCTGTACGAGAAGCTCGGCGTGTCCGACCGCGCTGCTGCCGTCGCCGAGGCGATGCGTCGCGGACTTCTCGAATGACTCGACCCTCACTGTTCAGACGCCTGAGCTATGGACGCTCGGGCAACCCGGATGGCCAGGCGCCGCAGCTCGGCCTGACGGAGCTGATCGACGAGCCGCGCATCTCCGAGATCCTGATCGATCACGCACTGCTCGGTGTCCGAGTGCAGGTCGTGCTGCGCATGTTGCTCTCCGTCTTCGTGCTGGCGACCGTGCTCCTCGATCCACCCGCCGACGGTGCCGCGTTCTGCATCGTGGTCGCGGTGCTCTACGCCGTCTGGTGTCTCGCAGGTGTGCTGGCGGCCTCCCGAATACGGGTAGGAATGATCCGATTCGCCTGGCTCGCTTTGTTTGTCGACCTCGCGGTCCTCGTCGTCCTGATCGTCGTGGCGAGTCGTTCCGATCAGGTCAGTTGGACCTCGGACGTACTCGTCAACGGATTCGTCGCCATCCCGATGATCGCCGCGACGCAACTGCGCCCCAGAGTCTGTGCGCTCGTGGTGATCCCGACCGTCGTCGTCTACTTCCTCGCGAGCGCTCTGGCCCGTGTCCCCAACGGCGAACCGTGGTCGCTCATCGCGATGCGCACGCTTGTCGTCGCGATCCTCGCATTGGGCAGCGTAATGCTCTCGACCGTTCAGCGTTCACGGGTGTCGACGATCGGATCTCTTGCGGCACAACGTGCTCGACTTCTCGACGAGACCGTCCGCATCGAGGAACGCGAGCGTCGCGACCTCGCCGAGCACCTCCACGACGGCGCGTTGCAGTACGTTCTCGGCGCGCGGCAGGAACTCGATGCGGCGCGCGACGGCACCGATCCCGACGCTCTCGCACGGGTCGACACAGCGCTGCGCGAGGCGTCGAGGCTACTGCGCTCGACGTTGGGTGAACTCCATCCCGCCGTGCTCGAACAGGGAGGACTCGCCGCGGCGGTCACCGATCTCGCGGCCTCGGTCGAACAGCGTGCCCCGCTGACGATCTCGGTGGACACCGTCGGCTGGCCGAGCGATCTGCGCACCACGTCCGATCCCATGCTGTTCGCAACCGCACGCGAGCTGCTGACCAACGTGGTCAAACATGCCGACGCCCATACCGTCGAACTGTCAGTCGAATTCGACGACGGCACAGCCCGTGTGATTGTTGTCGACGACGGGCGCGGCGTCGACGAGTCGACGCTCGATCGTCGCGTCGCCGAGGGACACATCGGACTCGTCTCGCGTCGGGTGCGCCTCGAGCAGCAGGGCGGCTCGTTGACCGTCACCCGACGTCCCGGCGGTGGGACCGCCGCGATCGCCGAGGTTCCGGTGGTCGACGTCGGAGCGCGTGCTCAGTCGAACGTCGACCCTCTCTCGGAGCCGTAACCCTGCCGGTCCGGACGCTGCGCGAGCCGACGGTCGAGGCCTATCGGCCAATCGAGCGCGACCTGCTCGTCCAGTGCCGCAAGACGTTCGACGATCGGCGGCTGTTGATCCGCGCCGCACTGTGACGCAACGGTTTCGTAGAGCGCGCGCAATCGCCGATGCACCTGAGCCTGGCCGTGACTGTGCCTGCGGATCTCATCGGTACCGATCGCGACATAGTCCGCCCACGTACGTCGATAGCCGCGCACAGCGCGTGAGCGTCGAACCGCGTCGGCGTGGACCCGCGGCGCGAGCATCAGCAGCATGTCCTCGATGTGGTCGAGCGCCAACACCACCGTGCTCGGATCATTGCCAGCAGTCGAGATCGCCTTGAGGGCGATATCCGAAATGGCCTGCAGCGCGGCAACAGGACTCACCGACGGCTGATGCATGTCGCCGAAGAGCAAGCACCGCAATACTTTGTGCTCTGGCACCGGCCCGCCCCGCGGCGTGCCGACCACCGCGATCACGCCGACGTTGTGCGGCACGTTGTCGCCGACCATCACCAGCAGATCGAATCTCACACCCCATGCCGCCGCGTAACGTTCCAGCATCGGCACGTTCACCGCGAGCAGCACCCGCCCTCGAGAACCTATCTCTCGCAACATGATCACATGGCGTGGCTCTTCGCCGAGTGTGGTGTCGGGAGCGGGCGCCACGCTCGGCAACTGGGTCTGGAGCGACTCCTCCGGGTACAGCCGACGGATCGACGCACGACCGTCCGCAGCGATCCACCGCATCAACTGCGCAACGTTGAGAACCGCGCCGACCTTACTGACCAACGCGACGAACAGGATCGCCGACACCACCGTCAGGAAGGCCGCAATCGCCGTCGAGGCGCCCGGGGTTCCGTCGTCGGGACCGGTCAAAGCGAGATCCATCGCCACCATCACGCTGAACACGAATGTGGCAAGGAAGAAGCCGACAGACCAGCGCATCACCGGCTCGCGCTGCAGCATGGGGATGACGCGGACCGAGATCTGCGACGCCCCGAACTGCATCGCGAGTGTCACCGCGGTGAAGACCAGACCTGTCAAAGTGGCTGTGGCCCCGGCGATCACGCCAAGCACGGTCGCCAGGGTTCCCGAGTCGACGTCGAGGCCGATGTTCTCGTCGATCGTGATGCACAACAGGGCCGCGATGATGGCGAGCAGCACGAGGATCACCGGCAGCCGCCAGGTGGGGACCACACGCAGCCGACGTCGCACCCGCCGCCAACGCACGGCCGTCGCGGCCCTACTCGGAAGTGCGACGCCACCCGGAACCGCCGCAACTGCCTCAGGCATCGGGTCCGGCGGCAGGTCTGGGACGCCGAATCGGCCCGCGAGCGTTTCCTGCACGACAATCTTCCACCGAATGAGCGGTTCCCGAAGCCGTTGTTCGCGTCGTACCGCTTTGTCGTACTTGCCTTCTCGGCTGCGGTAGAACCACCGCGCCCACGGCGACGCAGGTCGCGCAATACGAATCGCGCCGACCACCAACAGGACCGGAAAGAACATACCGACCAGTCCGGTCCACAGCTTGCCCTTGGCGAGGGTGATCGCCGCCAACACGACGTTCACCACGATGCCGAGAACGACGACGATCCGTGCCGGCACGGTCGGATCATCGCGGAACTCATCGGCCGCTGAGGTCAGGTCGAGCGGGCGAAAACCCATGAGGAACAACACGCCGATCGCGATGGCGACGAACACGGCGTCGACCGATGCCCGACCCTCCTTCTCCCAGTACACGTCTCGCAGATGCAGGATGAGCGCGAACTCGTCGAGGACAAGGGCACAGCCGATTCCGAAGAGAGCCGCGAGCACGCAGTCTGCGATCGGGGTGTCGAAGCGAGAGATCGCGACAAGACCGAATCCCGAGAGCACCATGACGATCACGCCGAAGAACTCGTGGTGCAGGTGGAGTCCGCCTGGCGCTACATTTCCCGGCCACCAGCGCACTCCCGCACGAATCAGGCGAACGCTGATCCGGATGAAGACGAACGTCGCAATGAATGCAATCAAGAACAAGAACAGGGGAAGACGACCGGCCTCCACGATCGAGTTGTGGAACCAGGTCATCTCAGTGCCCTCGGCCGGGCGCGCGCACCGTATCGATGGAGTGAGCCTACCGGTGGGCAGTCGGTAAAACGGCCAGATCAGCAACGACGACGAGGCCCGCAACCGGTGTGGTCGCGGACCTCGTCGTCGTATCCGAGTGGGTCGTATCGGGGCAGGTCACGCGGCGGCGTGGCTCGCTGGTGTGACGGTGTCGCTACCGGTTGGAGTCGACGGCTGAGCGGGCGAGATGCTGCTCGTG
>NZ_DLSO01000114.1:0-16531 GCF_002500165.1 Gordonia sp. UBA7860
CCGATGTCGACGAACGCGGCCTCCATGCCGGGCAGCACGTTCTGCACGCGCCCGATGTAGATGTTGCCGACCATCGACGACGACGTCTCCGTGGTGACGAAGTGCTCGACGAGCACACCGTCTTCGAGCACGGCGACCTGCGTGTAGTCCTCGACGGGAGTGACGTGATCGTGCTCGTCGGACTGCGAGAGCCGAACATTGGCACTGCGCTCACGCACCACCATCACGCGGTCGACGGCCTCGCGGCGCGCGAGGAACTCCGACTCGCTCAGGATCGGTGGTCGACGACGCCCGGCGTCTCGACCGTCGCGACGTCGCTGGCGCTTGGCCTCGAGCCGCGTCGACCCCGAAATCCCCTGCACCTCGTCGCGGGCGCGCTTGCTGCGCGGCTCCCGCTCGTGGACGACAGTGTTCGGCGGATCGTCGGGCGACGACGCGTCGTCGGATTCGGCTCCACCCTTACGGCGACGACGGCGCCTGCGGCGCTTGCTCGACGTTCCGTCTCCGGAATCGGCATCGTCGGAGTCGTCGGCGTTATTGTCTGCGTCCTGACCATTGGACTTGTCGGCAGAATCGTCCGAGGAGTTGGAATCGTCGGACGAGCCCGGACCCTGTCCGCGCCCATCAGCCTGATTCTCGCCTTCAGCGTTTTTACCCTCTGCTGGCTTGCCCTTGCCGGACTTCTTCCGCTTCTTGCCAGCGGGTCGATCGCTGCCCGACTGATCGGAATTGGATTGATCGGCGTTGGACTGATCGGAGTCGGACTGGTCCGAATCGGACTGACCGGAAACCGACTGGTCGGAATCGTCAGACGCCGCGGAGTCGGTGTCGTCGTTCTGATCACGCTCGTTCTGGTCACCGCGACCACGACCGCGACCACGACGACCGCGGCGACGTCGACGATTGCGGCCGCCTTCATCGCCGGAGCTGTCGTTGTCGGCGCCTTCGTTGTCGGCGCCTTCGTTATCGGTCGGGTCTGCGGAGTCCTCGGCACTCTCGTCGGCCGCGTTCGGCGTCGAACGACCAGACGTCGAAGGCTCGGACGTGGGTCGACCGCTGTTGGCGCGACGCTGCGAGTCATCCGACGAAGAGTCGGCCGTGGCGTCCTCGCCGCTCTTGCGGTGACGACCGCTGGGCGCGTCAGACGCGGCGGCCGGCTGCGGGGGAAGGAAGAGCGGGCTGGCCGCGATCTCTTCGGCAGGTGACGCGACGTGCGGCTTCTCGGTCTCGATCGCGGAGAAGAGCGAATGCGTGTGCGACGCATGCGACTCTGCGCTCTGCTCGACGTCGGCGACCTCTGCGGGGGCGGACGGCTGCGACGCCGCCACTCCTGGCAACTCGGCTCCTGGCACCTCAGCTTCGGGTGCGTCGGATGCTGGTGCATCGGGTGCTGGTGCAGCGTCGACGGCCTCGGTCACGCCCGCAGGTTCACCCTGGTCAGACACTTCGGCAGGCTCTGTCGGTTGAGTTGCCTTGGCCTGCTCCTCGGTGGCGGGCGCCGCCTCGTCGACGGGTACGGCGGTGTCGTCGACCTCGACGTCGTTGCGTACACGGTCGGCGACGGCCTGAGCCATGCTGCGCTCGACGCTCGATTGAGCACTTCGGCTGGGCCAGCCCAGTTCCGCGAGGTGCGCGAGCACCTGCCTACTCGTGAGGCCGAGCGTGCGCGCCAGCGCGTGCACCCGAAGCTTGCTGGGAAAATCCTCCGCCGAGCCTGACGCAGCGTTCGCGTCGATCGGCGACCCGTTGTCGGTCACTGATGTCTCCTTGAACCCCCGGGCGCGACAATGTCGGCGGCCACGCGGGGGTCTCTCGTGTGTCCCGGTCCTGTGCGGACCGGTGTTATATGGTCTCCGCGCTCCTGGTGTTCCGTTGTCCGGAGTCCGCAGGTTGCGCTCTTGCTGGGTGATGAGGTCCGTCATGCCTTCCACGCCACGCGTGGCGGTCTGAACCGCCCCGTCGGGTCTGTTCCCGACGTCGATGGGGAAAGCGATCTGCCGAACGTGTGCTGTGCGGATCGCTGCCACTGGCAACAATCTCCACTGCGGTGTCCGACGCCGAACGCCATCGTCGTCATCACGAGCAGAGTGTGTTCGCGATAACCAAGCAAGTATCCCACACGGTGCGACGTATCCCGCAAACTATGCGATAAAGCGCGCGTCAGCGGCTTGACAACCGCCGACGCGCGCTGGAATACGCGGGGTCTTTCTCAGTCGGTCAGCGCGGGAAACCAGAGCGCGATCTCACGCTCGGCCGATTCCGGCGAGTCCGATCCGTGGACCAGGTTGTACTGAGTGCTCAGCGCGTAGTCGCCGCGAATCGTACCTGGCACGGCCTTCTCCACGGGGTCGGTTCCGCCCGCGATCTGGCGGAATGCGGCGACAGCTCGCGGCCCCTCCAGCACGGCGGCGACCAGCGGACCCGACGTGATGAACTCGACCAACGACGGGTAGAAGGGCTTGCCCTCATGCTCCGCGTAGTGCTTGGCCGCGAGGTCGTCGCTGACGTTTTTGAGCTCGAGTGCCGCGAAGGTCAGGCCTTTGCGCTCGATGCGGGCGAGGATGTCGCCGACGAGCGAACGCGAAACGCCGTCGGGCTTGATGAGTACCAGAGTCCGTTCAGTCACGAGCACACTGTAGCGACCCGACGCCCACACTCCACTCCGACCTCGTAATTCGAATCCCACCATATTCAATTCCGATGGGGCACTACTTGTCGGTCAGGGGCAGTATTTGGGCTCGATCGGGAAGAAGCCGTAGTCAAAGAGATTGCCCGCGCTGGTGTGCGAGTTGATGATCACCTGGACGCATCCGCCCGGCGAGGCGAGTGCGGCGGTCACCGCCCTGTCGAACTGGCCTGCGAAGGCAAGGTTCGCTGGCCGATAGGAATCCGGCACCGGCAGTGCTGCGACGGCCTGCGGCAGGTTCATCGAGTCCATGCGCTTGGTGAGGTCATGCGTCGCGATGTAGCCGAACGCCTCACCGGGAACAGGCATCGGCGGTCCCGGCGTCGGGAGCGCAAGGTCGGAGGGCGCCACCGACTGCGGTGTCGCCGATTGGGGAGCGACGGACTGGGGCGTCGTCTTTTCGGGAGCGGCCACTGCCTCCGGCGCGCTGATCACACCCAGGGGTACCAGCGCCATCGAGGCGGCTGTCGCCGCGGCGAGACGAAGGTTTTGCGAGGTCTTCGCTGCGATGTGGCTGATATGGGTGGTCGGTGCACTAAAGGTCACGCGACTCCTCTCGGTGTGATGACGTGTCCGACGTCGTGCGGGACGCCTCGTTGCCATCGGCTAGGAAGCGTCGTTGGTTTTCGCCACGGTTGGTGGCTTCAAGGAACGTCGACTACTCCCCGGCGCCTCGTCATTGTCCCCGGCGCTTGCGCCTCGTCATTGTCCCCGGCGCTTGCGCCTCGTCATTGTCACAGAGCACACGCAGAATGCAAAGATGCATACATCACATTTCTGGCTGTATCGGTACCAGAACCGGGTCGACGCTGCTCAGGCGAAGTGCACGATGCTGATCGCGCCCGCCACGAGGCAGTAGACCACGAACGGATACAGCGTCCGCGTGTGGAAATACTTCGCCAGAAATGCGACGGCCGCGAAGGCGGCGACGAACGCACATACCGATCCGACGAGTACCTGTCCCCCGATGCCCTGACCGTCCGGTCCGAAGAGTTCGGGGATCTTGAGCACCCCGGCGGCAAGGATGACGGGCGTGGCGAGCAGGAATGCGAAGTGCGCCGCGTCCTCATGATCGAGGCCCCGCAGTAGGCCAGCCGAAATCGTCGATCCTGAGCGCGAGATCCCCGGGAAAAGCGCGAGTATCTGAGCCGACCCGATTGCCGTGCCTTCCTTCATCGACAGTGAGGTGACCGATCGGGCCGGCGCCTGCCGGGCCACGGCGTGCCGCCCGACGCGATCGCGACGCCTGCGCAAAAGCTCGGTGGTGAGAAGCACGAGACCGTTGAGGAACAGCAGGATCGCCGCCGCCAGCGGGGTCGCGAACAGCACGCGTAGCGGCTTCTCTGCGATCAATCCCACGACACCGACCGGAATCGTGCCCGCGATGAGCAACCACGCGAGGCGTGCGTCACTGTCGTCGTCGACGCTTCGGTGACGGATCGATCGAATGAATCCGGCGACGATGCGCACCCAGTCCCGCCAGTAGAACAGGATCAGGGCGAGCGCAGTTGCGACGTGCAGCGCGACGACGAAGGCGAGAAACGGGGTGTGTCCCGAACTCTTCGACTCCGTGACCAGTTTCGCCCAGTCGCCGCCGAGCCAGGCGGGGACGAGGATCGAATGTCCGAGACTCGACACCGGAAACAGTTCGGTGACGCCCTGCAGGAGCCCGAGAATCGCCGCTTGCGGATAGGTCAGGTCAGTCACGGCAGCGCCCCCTCAACGTCGACAAGTTCTTGTCTCCCGGGACGCCACAGTAGCGAAATCCGTTGTGCCGCGCGCTAATCGGACAATTGCGGCGGGTTCATCAGGTCTCGATCGGCTCCTGGCCGTAGAGCAAACCGCGGTCGATTCGACGCTGCACGTCGCCCTTGATGTAGCGGATGTAGAGCCAGACGCAACCGAAGATCACACCGATCACCGCGATCGACCAGTGAAAGACGCCGCCGATGATCACGAGTACCTGCAGCGCCAGGTCGATGTTGAGCGCTTGTGGTCGCTTCTGCATTCCGACTGCGAGCACCATCAACAGCGTCACGACGCCCAGATACGTCCCCGACACCCAGGTCAGGCCGTTGCCGACCCGCGCAACGATCGGGAACGTCAAGATCATGACGATGACCTCGAGCACCATGGTGCCCGCCATCACGCCACGCAGACCTTTCCACGGATCGTTCGTCGGTGCGGTGAACTTGGGCGTGGCCGCGGATTCCGGTGTGTTGCTGCCCGATTCACTCATGCGGGCTCCTTCCCGAACAGCGTTCGTCCGGCGCCTGCCGTCACCACCGACCCGGTGATGACCACCCCGGCACCCGATACCGGTTCGCCGTCGGATTCCTCGGCGAGTCCGATCGCTGCTTCGACGGCGTCGGGCAGGAAGGGTTCGACGTGAACCCGCTCCTCGCCGAAGACCTCACGCGCGGTCTCCGCGAGGGCCTCGGCGTCGACGGCTCTCGGCGAGCCGTTGTTGGTGATGACCACCGCGTCGAGTACCGGTTCGAGTTCGGTGAGGAACCCCGCGGCATCCTTGTCGCCGAGCATGCCGATGACGCCGACGAGTCGTCGGAAGTCGAACTCCTCGGTGAGTGCGTGCGCGAGTGCGTGTGCTCCGTGTGGATTGTGCGCGGCGTCGACGAAGACGGTCGGGGCGCTGCGGACACGTTCGAGCCGGCCGGGACTGCTGACTGCCGCGAAACCCGCGCGCACGGCGTCGATGTCGAGTTGGCGGCCCGGTCCCGCACCGAAAAATGCTTCGACGGCGGCGAGCGCGATCGACGCATTCGCCGCCTGATGCTCGCCGTGCAGCGGAAGGAAGACCTCGTCGTAGACACCGCCGAGGCCCTGCAGACGCAGTAGTTGCCCACCGACGGCCGTGACGGATTCGAGGACAGCGAACTCGGAGTTCTGCCGTGCGACGACGGTGTCTTGCGCCACAGCCTCGCGCAACAGCACGTCCATCACCTCCGGCTGCTGCGGCGCGATCACTGTCACCGGATCGGTCACCACCAGGTCATCTTTGGCGGGTTTGATGATCCCGGCCTTCTCCCCTGCGATCGCCGCAAGCGAATCGCCGAGGTAGTCGGCGTGATCCATCGCGATCGGGGTGATGACGGCGACCGTCGCGTCGACGACGTTGGTCGCGTCCCAGCGCCCGCCCATCCCCGTCTCGACCACGGCGACGTCGACCGGCGCCTCGGCGAAGTACGCGAACGCGATGGCGGTGAGCACCTCGAACTTGCTCATGCGCGGACCGTCGGCGGCTGTCGACGAATCGTCGACCATCGTGATGTACGGCTCGATATCGCGGTAGGTGTCGATGAAGTCGCGCGCCGAGATCGGGCGGCCGTCGACGGCGATCCGCTCGGTGACCCGCTGCAGGTGCGGACTGGTGTACCGACCGGAGCGTCGATGCAGCGCGACCATCAGCGCGTCGACCATCCGAGTGACCGACGTCTTGCCGTTCGTGCCCGCGATGTGGATCGCGGGGTAGGCGTGCTGGGGTGACCCCAGCAGATCCATCAACGCCGCGATACGGGTGAGCGACGGCTCGATCCGCGTTTCCGGCCACCGCGTGTCGAGTTCGTTCTCCAACTCGGCGAGCTCGGCGAGATCCGACGGACTGTCGACGACGATGATCGGGGTGTCGTCGAGGTCGTCGCCGAGGAGCGAACCGAGATTCATCGGGTCGGGCTCGACGTCGCCGTCCTCGTAGCCGGCGAAGTCTGCCGAGGTGAAGACCGGTTCTCCGTCATCTTCCAGGTAGTCCCCGTCTGAGAAGTCCCTGTCTGGGGAGTCCCTGTCCGGGGAGTCCGTGTCTGGGGAGTCCGTGTCTTGGGAGTAGTCGTCGTCTCCCCGGCCTGACCGGCCGTCGCGCGAACTCATGACCCGCCCAGCGATGCCAGTTTCGCCCCGAGCCGCTCGACTTCTTCGGTCGCGACCTGCTGCCGTTCCCGGATCTTGGCGACGACGTTGTCGGGAGCCTTCGCGAGGAACTGCTCGTTTCCGAGCTTGGCCGTCGTCTGTGCGAGTTCTTTTTCCGCGGCGGCGAGGTCTTTGGCCGCACGTTTACGTTCGGCCTCGATATCGACCGTGCCGGAGGTGTCGATCCGGACGGTGACGGTCGCCGACGACAGCCGGACGTCGACCGTGGCGGTCGCGGAGAAGTCGTCGCCTGCACCGTCGAGACGCGCGAGTGAGTCGAGATAGGGCCGCACGTCGGACAGTCCCGCGGCATCGAGACCGTCGATCTCGGCCGCGACCCGTTGCCCCGGCCGGAGTCCCTGGTCGCTGCGGAAGCGTCGAACCTCGGTGATCAGTCGCTGGAGGTCGCCGACTTCGGTTGCCGCAGCGGCGTCGGCCGGACGCCCTGACCGAGTCGGCCACGATGCGATCACCACGGACTCTCCACCGGTCAACGTCTTCCACAACACCTCGGTGACAAACGGCATGACCGGCGACAACGCGCGCAGGAGCGGGTCGAGGACGGCGCCGAGCACCAGCGCCGTCGACCGCGAGCGCTGCGAATCATTTTGCGCGAACTGCACTTTCGCGAGCTCGAGGTACCAGTCACAGACCTCGTCCCACGCGAAGTGATAGAGCGCCTCGCACGCCTTGGAGAACTCGTACGATTCGAATCCGGCGTCGACCTCAGCGAGAACCTCGTCGAGGCGCCCGAGAATCCAGCGGTCGGCGACGGTCAGGTCAGCGGCATCGGGCAGTTCGCCCTCCGCGGGCGCCTGCGCACCGTTCATCAGGGCGAACTTGGTGGCGTTGTACAGCTTGGTCGCGAAGTTGCGCGACGACTGTGCGTGGTCCTCGCCGACGGAGATGTCCGACCCGGGGTTCGCGCCACGGGCAAGTGTGAAACGCAGTGCGTCGGCGCCGAACCGGTCGACCCAGTCGAGGGGATCGATGCCGTTGCCGCGCGACTTCGACATCTTTCGGCCGTGCTCGTCGCGCACGAGTCCGTGCAGGAACAGGTTGTGGAACGGCACCTTCTTGTCGGCGTCGAGATCCTTGCCGATATAGGTGCCGAACATCATCATCCGGGCGACCCAGAAGAACAGGATGTCGTAACCGGTGACGAGTACCGAGTTGGGATAGAACTTCTCGAAGTCAGGGGTGTCTTCCGGCCAGCCGAGCGTCGAGAACGGCCACAGTCCCGACGAGAACCATGTGTCGAGCACGTCGGTCTCCTGCACATAGCCCTCGGGCGCCTGCTCGTCCGGTCCGACGCAGACGACCTCACCGTCGGGGCCGTACCAGATCGGGATGCGGTGACCCCACCAGAGCTGGCGCGAGATGCACCAGTCGTGCATGTCGTCGACCCAGGCGAACCAGCGCGGCTCCATCGACTTCGGATGGATGACCGTCGATCCGTCACGCACGGCATCGCCCGCGGCTTTCGCCAGCGACTCGACCGCGACCCACCACTGCATCGACAGCCGTGGCTCGATCGGCTCGCCGGTCCGTTCTGAATGTCCGACGCTGTGCAGGTACGGCCGGACCTCCTTCACGATGCGGCCCTGCGCGGCGAGCGCCTCACGGATCTTGACCCGCGCCTCGAAGCGGTCCATACCGTCGAATTGCGTTCCAGTGTCGGCGATGCGGGCTTCTTCGTCCATGATCGTCGGCATGGGCAGATCATGTCGGGCACCGACCGCGAAGTCGTTCGGGTCGTGCGCGGGGGTGATCTTGACTGCGCCGGTACCGAATTCGGGGTCGACATAGTCGTCGGCGATGACCGGGATCTTGCGATCGAGGAACGGATGCTCGAGTTCGGTTCCGACGAGGGCGGCATACCGTTCGTCGTCGGGATGCACAGCGATCGCCGTGTCGCCGAGCATCGTCTCCATTCGAGTCGTCGCAACGACGATGTGAGGCTCGGAGTCGTCGAGCGACCCGTAGCGGAAGCTGACGAGCTCGCCCTCGACGTCGGCGTAGCTGACCTCGATGTCGCTGACCGCGGTCTTGAGCACCGGCGACCAGTTGACGAGACGCTCAGCCTGGTAGATCAGCCCGTCGTCGTACATCTTCTTGAAGACGGTCTGGACTGCTCGGGACAGGCCCCCGTCCATGGTGAAGCGTTCACGGGTCCAGTCGACGCCGTCGCCGAGTCGGCGCATCTGCTCCCCGATGTTGCCGCTGATCTCGGCCTTCTCCTGCCAGACCCGCTCGATGAAGGCATCGCGACCGAGATCGTCGCGGGTGAGTCCCTCGGCAGCTAGTTTGCGCTCGACCATGGTCTGCATCGCAATGGCGGCGTGGTCCATGCCGGGCAGCCACAGCGTCTCGAAACCCTGCATGCGTGCGCGGCGGGTCAACGCGTCCATCAGGACGTGCTCGTACGCGTGCCCCATGTGCAGCGACCCGTTGACATTGGGCGGTGGGATGACGATGGAGTACGCGGGTTTGTCGCTGGAAGCATCCGGAGTGAAGTACCCGGCATCAACCCAGCCCTGGTAGAGCTTCGACTCGTGGTCGGCGGGGTCCCAGGATTTCGGCAGTGCAGGCGTCGAGTCGGTCACCCTTCAATCTTAGGGAACGCCGTCGTCGCTCTTCACACCGTCTCCGACTGTCTCCTCATGCAGCCTTTCAGTCGCGCCTCAGCCGATCGCTTCGGCACGCGCGGCGTCGGCCGAAACCCGCACTCGGTGGACATCTTCCGGAGAGTTCACATTGGTCAGCCACAGGGGGTCCGAGACGGTGACCCGATAGGTCGCCAGGGCGTCGAGGGCCGCTGTCATTCGACGCTCCCCCGTCGCGACGAGTTGGCCGATGGCGTCGGCAGCGTCGGTGCGGTAGATGGCCGCCATGGGATGGTCGCGTTCGGCGTCGTGGGCGACGACAGCACCCGCGGAGTCGGTCACCGCCTGACTCAGTTCATCGATCAGGCCCGGCTCGATGAGCGGCATGTCGGTCGCCGACACGAACGCGTGCGAACGGCCGGCTTCGCGAGCAGCAGCCAGTCCGACGGCGAGGCCCGCCAACGGACCGGCGCCGGGCTGCTCGTCGGTCACCCACACCGCTTCCGGGCCGCCGGTACCGTGCAGCAACCGATAGGCCGCCGAGTCCTCCGGGGCCACGACGAATACCGGTTCGCACCGTTGCGAGATCACGCGCACGACACCCGCGAGCATGGGTTCGCCGTTCCAATCGAGTGCCGCCTTGTCACTGCCCATGCGGCGTGAACGGCCACCCGCCAATACGATTCCGGCGATCTGATGTTCGGTGAGTGTCATCTGACCAGTCTGTACCACCCCCGGTGTCACCGTCTGGAAGACGACAAAACGCGAGGCTGCAAGACGACGACACGCGGGCCCCGTCTGTGTCCAGATGGGGCCCGCGTGTCAGAAAGTTGCTGCGGTGTCAGGCGCTCTTGTCGCGACGCTCGGCAGACGTGTCGGACCGCGGCACGATCGTCGGCAGCACGTTGTCATTGACCGTCTCCGCGGTCACCACAACCTTCTCGACGTCGTCGCGGCTCGGGATGTCGTACATGACCGGAAGCAACACTTCCTCCATGATGGCGCGGAGCCCACGTGCACCCGTGCCGCGATGGATAGCCTGGTCGGCGACTGCCTCCAACGCATCCTGCGTGAACTCCAGCTCGACGTCGTCCATGTCGAAGAGCTTTGTGTACTGCTTCACCAGCGCGTTCTTCGGTTCCGACAGGATCGAGACAAGTGATTCCTTGTCGAGATTCGTCACCGACGCGATCATCGGCAGACGTCCGATGAACTCGGGGATCAGACCGAACTTGATGAGATCCTCTGGCATGACATCGGCGAAATGATCGCTCGTGTCGACCTCGGCCCGACTCGCCACTTCATTGCCGAAACCGATGCCGCGCTTCCCGATTCGCTCGGAGATGATCTTCTCGAGTCCCGCGAATGCTCCCGCGACGATGAACAACACGTTGGTCGTGTCGATCTGGATGAACTCTTGGTGAGGATGCTTGCGGCCACCCTGCGGCGGCACAGAGGCCTGCGTGCCCTCGAGGATCTTGAGGAGCGCCTGCTGCACACCTTCGCCGGAGACGTCGCGAGTGATCGACGGGTTCTCGCTCTTGCGGGCGATCTTGTCGACCTCGTCGATGTAGATGATGCCGGTCTCGGCGCGCTTGACGTCGTAGTCGGCGGCCTGGATCAGCTTGAGGAGAATGTTCTCGACGTCCTCACCGACATAACCGGCCTCGGTGAGCGCGGTGGCGTCGGCGATGGCGAACGGCACGTTGAGCATCTTGGCGAGCGTCTGCGCGAGGTAGGTCTTGCCGCAGCCGGTTGGGCCGAGCATCAAGATATTCGACTTGGCGAGTTCGACGACCTCGCCGGTGCGCGAGTCCTTCTTCTCCCCTGCCTGAATTCGCTTGTAGTGGTTGTACACAGCAACCGCGAGCGTGCGCTTGGCCGTGTCCTGACCGATGACGTAATTCTCGAGGAAGTCGCGGATCTCTGCCGGCTTGGGCAGTTCGTCGAGCTTCACGTCGCCGTTCTCGGCGAGTTCTTCCTCGATGATCTCGTTGCACAGGTCGATGCACTCGTCGCAGATGTACACGCCGGGTCCAGCAATGAGCTTCTTGACCTGCTTCTGGCTCTTTCCACAGAACGAGCACTTCAGCAGATCGCCACCGTCTCCGATTCGTGCCATCTCGCGCCGTACCTACTTCCCTTGCTTGCCGTGCTGCCGTGTCGTCGTATGAATCGTGTCGGTCTGATCGTCGTCTGGATCGTCGTCGTCTGGATCGTCGTCGTCTGGATCGTGTCGCGTTGAACTCGTACCGTCGTCGCAGACCTCGTACCGGGGCAGTCGGATGCGGACCATCGCCTGGCAGGATCGTCCGATATCACGACGGTACCCGCGTGTCGACATAACTTCGACCGATAAGAGCAAATGTCGCGATCGAAATCCGACCGACCCCCGACAACCTCCCGCCCCCGCGGTGCGGCACTCAAGCATGCACCCTGTGCCGCACCGTCGTCGGGGAACCCCGAGGGGTGTGTCGCTACTTCTTCATCGACTTCTTGCGGTACTCGAACACCTCGTCCACGATCCCGTATTCCTTCGCCTGGTCGGCGGTGAGGATGTTGTCACGGTCGGTGTCCTTGCGGATCTTCTCCTTGGACTGGCCGGTGTGACCCGCGAGGATCTCGTCGAGCCGGTTGCGGATGCGCTCGATCTCGGCGGCCTGGATCTCGAGATCCGACACCTGACCCTGGAACGCTCCACCCGTACGCGGCTGGTGGATCAGAATGGTCGCGTTCGGCAACGCCGCACGCTTTCCGGGGCTACCGCCCGCGAGCAGGATCGCTGCAGCCGACGCCGCCTCTCCGAGGCAGACGGTCACGATGTCGCAGTGGACATACTGCATCGTGTCGTAGATCGCGAGCATGTCGGGCACGCTGCCGCCCGGCGAGTTGATGTACATGGTGATGTCGCGGTCGGGGTCCTGCGATTCGAGAACCAGCAACTGCGCCATGACGTCGTTGGCGACCGTCTGGTCGATCGGCGTTCCGACGAACACGATGCGCTCTTCGAACAGCTTCGCGTATGGGTCGTACTGACGCTGACCGTTGGGGGTGTGCTCGATGAACTGCGGGAGGATGTAACGCATTTCGATGTTCTTCAGCGCGAGGGCCGAAGCGGGAATCCCTGCGGCGACGTCGGCCGGCAGCGAGTCGTACATGTTGGTCATGGTCTGCTCCGTGAAGTGTGAGGTGACGGGTGAACTCGACTGTGGTTGATCGCTGACGATCTACGACGCCTGGCTGGCGCGCGAGATCACGTGGTCGACGAGGCCGTAGTCCCTGGCCGCCTCTGCGGTGAACCACTTGTCGCGATCGGCGTCAGCCTCGATCTGCTCCACCGCCTGACCGGTGTGCTCGGCGTTCAGCTCGTTCATCTGCTTCTTGATCGTCGCGAACTGCTCGGCCTGAATCGCGATATCGGCAGCGGTACCACCGATACCCGCGGACGGCTGGTGCATCATGATGCGTGCGTGCGGCAGTGCGTAGCGCTTGCCCTTGGCGCCTGCGGTGAGGAGGAACTGACCCATCGACGCCGCGAGGCCCATCGCGTAGGTGGCGATGTCGCACTCGGCGAGTTCCATCGTGTCGAAGATCGCCATACCCGCGGTCACCGAGCCGCCGGGCGAGTTGATGTACATGTGGATGTCTCGCGTGGGGTCCTCGGCGGCGAGCAACAGGATCTGCGCGCACAGCCGGTTGGCGATGTCGTCGTCGACCTGGGTGCCCAGGAAGATGATTCGCTCTCGCAGCAGCCGCTCGAACACCGAGTCGCTCAGGTTCAGCCCAGCGACCCCTGAACTCATCGAGGGTGTGTAAATGGTCGGCTTGCTCACGGTTCCCACCTTGTCTGTCGTTTGTGGTCTGTCTTGTCCGCGCCCCGGCTGACCCGGGGCCCGTGTGCTTGTTGATCTCGAGTTGATGATGACCGGGCGCGACCTGTCGATGGCATGCCCTGTCGATCTCGCTCACTCGGGATCGTCCTCACCGACAGTAGTCAATCGAAGGGGCCCGACACCGCCCTTGACGCCCCTATTCGCTGAGAGCAGAACAGCCGGACCCGGGCATGGCCCAGTATCCGGCTGTCACGTCCTGCGTCTAAAAGTCAGGCGTCGGAGTCTTTCTTGTCCGTGCCCGACTCGTCAGTGGTCGAATCGTCCGCATCGGCTTCGGCGTCGTCGGCGCCACCACCGAAGAACTCCGTGGTGTCGACGGTGTTGCCGTCGGAGTCGGTCACGGTGACCTCGTCGACGATGCCTGCGAGCGCCTTGCCGCGGCGAACGTCGGCGTACACCGCGCCAACCTGATTGGCCTGGGTGAGCTGCTGGATGAACTCCTGCGGAGCCATCCCGTAACGCTGCGCCTGGAACAGGATCTGCTGGGTCAGCTCGTCCTGGCTGACCTCGGTCTCCTGCTGCTCGGCGATGGCGTCGAGAAGCAACTGCGTGCGGACCGACTTCTCGGCCGATTCGCGAGCATTGTTCTCGAACTCCTCACGCGTGGTGCCCTGCGCCTCGAGCAACTGCTCGAAGACCGCGTCGTCGTGGCCGATGCTGTGCAGCACCTGCTCGAGCTGTCCGTCGACCTCGGCCTGCACGACGTTCTCCGGCAACGGGATCTCGACGGTGTCGAGGAGCTTGTCGAGTACGGCGTCGCGAACAGCATTGGCCTGATCGAATCGCTTCGACTGCTCGACGCGCTCGACGATCGACTCGCGCAGCTCGTCAACGGTGTCGAACTCGGACGCCATCTGGGCGAACTCGTCGTCGAGTTCGGGCAGCTCGCGCTCCTTGACCGAGTTCACCGTAACGGTGACCTCGGCGTCGGCTCCGGCATGCTCGCCGGCAACGAGCTTCGTGGTGAAGGTCGTCGACTCGCCGGCCTTCAGACCGACGAGAGCCTCGTCGAGTCCGTCGATCAACTGACCCGAGCCGACCTCGTGCGACAGCCCTTCGGTCGACGCGTCCTCGACGTTCTCGCCGTCGACGGTCGCCGACAGGTCGATCGAGACGTGGTCGCCGTTCTCGACGGCGCGCTCGACGCCCTTGAGCGTGCCGAATCGGCCGCGCAGCCCCTCGAGCTGCTCGTTCACCGCGTCCTCGTCGTCGGCGACGGCGTCGACCTCGACCGCAAGCGTCGAATAGTCGGGAAGCTCGATCTCCGGCCGGACGTCGACCTCAGCGGTGAAGCTGATGCTCTCGCCGTACTTGAGCTCGGACAGGTCGATCTCGGGCTGGCCGATCGCCTTGGTCTCGGTCTCGGCAACCGCTTCTGAGTACTTGCCCGGAAGGGCGTCGTTGACGACCTGCGCGAGGATCGAGTCGCGACCGACCCGAGCCTCGATCAACTTCGCCGGCGCCTTGCCCGGACGGAAGCCCGGGATACGGATCTGCTGTGCCAGCGAGCGGTATGCCCGGTCGAAGTCGCCCGAGAGTTCCTCGAACGGTACTTCGACATTGAGCTTCACTCGGGTCGGGCTGAGTTGCTCGACGGTGCTCTTCACGCCTCAATGCTCCTTATGTGTACGTGCGTACGTCCTGATCTGTCGGGATGACAGGATTCGAACCTGCGACCCTCCGCTCCCAAAGCGGATGCGCTACCAAGCTGCGCCACATCCCGGTGGCCTCGGTACACCTCACCGCGGCCCCGATGACCCGTGTTGAGAGCCATCGGTTCCCTGACGAGCAGGGCCAACAGAAGATAGTACGTGGCCCCTGTTGAGTAACCGAATCCGGTCCTCGACGACGTATGTGTGCCGAGCCGCGGACATGTGAATTCGGAGCCACTCGGCCCCTGGGAACCCTTACGTGACACCCGGTCGTCCAGGCGATTTCGATTCCGAACCACTCATTGGGTACAGTCACATGCGCTGCCGCTCGGCGACAGCACGCGGGTGTAGCTCAATGGTAGAGCCCTAGTCTTCCAAACTAGCTACGCGGGTTCGATTCCCGTCACCCGCTCCGATGAGGTCAGAGGGTTTTTCCCTCTGACCTTTTCTTTTCCATCTTCTTTTCCATCAACGTTCGGGTTCGCAACTCCCGTCGAGCATCGACAACCCAGCACCGACACACTCGTCCACACAGCGAATGTGATCCACGCCACATTCGGGTGTAACCTTGCTCTATGTCCTCCAGCTACTCCAAGACTCCGCGCAGGTGCTCTACCTGCGGCGCACCGCTGTTCGTCCGCCGCGACGTGACGACGTCGGAGAGCGGCACTCCACGCGTCGACGCCATGCTCGTCTGCCGCAACGAGGGATGCTCACAACCTGCGCTTCACCTCAAGACCGAACACCCGGATAACCAGAGCCAGCCGGCGTAATGCGCGGAGCCGCAGCCTCTTCGAGACCTTCGGGTTGCCGATTCGGATGAAATGTGACCGGTGTCACATAAGACGATGGCCTATCCGCCGACCTCCCCTTTTACGTTCGCGAAGCACCGATGTGACACCACAATGGGGCGTCGTACGCGTTTGCCTTTGAAGGGAAGACAACGGTTGTGTAACGATGGTCGCGGCGCCTCGGGGGGGGTGCGCCCGTACTGTCCCGAGAGCGAAGGTTTGCGAACTCCCGTGCTGAACACAACGTCGTCCCATCGTCGCCGTAAGAGCGTCGTCCGTGGGCTCATCGCAGCTGTCATCGGCGTCTTCGCCGTTGCACTTGCCGCGCCGGGCATCGCCCAGGCCACGCCAGTCACCGTCGTGCCGGGGCTGCCGCCTGTCGAGGTCCCCGACAACATCCCGGGACTGCCGACTCCGCCCAAGCAGACAACTCCTGCGCCGGCTCCCAAGACCACCACGCCTCCTCCTACCACCACGCAGGAGACCCCCGGCGTTCCCGCGATTCCCAACGTCAAGACCTCGACCGGGTGGATCGCGCTGGCAACCGACGGCGATCACACCATCTACTGGTGGAAGGACGGCAAGTTCGTCAAGAAGATGCCGATCTCCATGGGATCCAACGCGCATCCGACTCCGAACGGCGTCTACCACACCCGTGAGAAGTACCAGCACATCGTGATGGACTCCTCGACCTACGGCGTTCCGGTCGACTCACCCGAGGGCTACCGCACCGACGTCGACTGGGCGACCCGCATGTCGGGCGACGGCATCTTCATCCACGCCGCACCCTGGTCGGTCGCTCAGCAGGGCAACAGCAACGTCAGCCACGGTTGCATCAACATCAGCACCGAGAACGGCAAGTGGGTCTACGACACCATCCCGCAGGGCACCCCGATCGTGGTCCGCGGCACTGTCGGTGGCCAGTACGACGGCAACTGATCTGCCCATCTGACTTACTCAAGACACGAGAGAGGCTCCCGGT